>CAYPTV010000599.1:0-2093 GCA_964413505.1 uncultured Bifidobacteriaceae bacterium
GGTGAAGATTCTTCGTCGTGACAATGACACCGGCGCCACGTCTGCTCCCGATGTTCACTCTGCCGATGCGTTCCTGAGTTCCGTCCGATCGAGCACCGATGGACGACCTCCTGCCGACGTGCGGGTGGCGACCGGCGCGTTGCTGTCTGGATTGCAGGCGTGCACCGAGGATGATGTACGTCGTGTTATTATCGAATCGCCGACGAAGTCATGCACGCTCGATCCGATTCCTACCTTTCTGCTACCGTTCATGACGGTAATGATCAACGCATCTCTGCGCGAAGGCTGCTTGCCTGTGACGCAGAAACATGCATTAGTTTCGCCGTTATTAAAGAAGACTTCGCTCGACCCGAATGAAATGAAGAACTATCGACCAGTGTCCAATTTGACGTTTGTCTCGAAGGTCGTTGAAAGAATTGTCGTCAAGCAGCTGGTCGATTTCCTTCAGTCGAATAGTCTGATGCCGCGACTGCAGTCCGCGTATCGACGTCATCACTCGACTGAGACGGCGCTGCTGCGAGTGCTGCGGGTCCTGTCCGACTTCTACGCGGCTGCTGATGGTCAACGTGTGACGCTACTCGGTCTTCTTGATCTCAGTGCCGCATTCGATTGCGTCGACCATGACATTCTTGTTCGTCGACTCCAGTCATCGTTCGGAATCGACGGCTCTGCACTGGCCTGGATCTCATCATTCCTCGACGGTCGCACGCAGCAGGTTTGCTACAACGGTCGCCTGTCCGTCATCTCGTTCCTGTTGTTCGGGGTCCCGCAGGGTTCAGTTCTCGGCCCGCTGCTCTATCTACTCTACACGGCTGATGTGTTCGACATAATCGCCGACTGCGGACTTGTCGGTCACTCGTACGCTGACGACACACAGGTTTACGTCAGTGCTTCGGCCGCTGACGCATCCGTTGCTGCACAGCGTCTTGCTGACTGCGTCGAGCGCATCGACCAGTGGATGGGCAGCAATAGGTTGAGGCTGAACCAAGATAAGACCCAGATCATTTGGATCGGAACGCGCCAGCAGTTGTCGAGGGTGAACGTCACCGAGTTGATGCTGTCGATGGCCGCGGTCAGCCTTTCGTCTACGGTTTCCGATCTTGGAGTACTCATCGACGGTCAATTGAACATGTCCGACCACGTCGCATCAGTCTGCCGTTCCTGTTACTTTCAGCTGCGGCAGTTGCGACAGATCAAGGGATCACTGACGTCGGATGCCATCAAGACCCTGGTGCACGCGTTCATCAGCAGCCGTCTCGACTACTGCAACAGTCTGTTGGTCGGCGTCAGCGACGACGTGCTGGGGAAGCTGCAGCTGATTCAGAACGCTGCTGCCAGATTGGTCACCGGTACGCGGAAATTCGAACACATTACACCGGTACTGCGTGACCTGCACTGGCTTCCGATTCGCAAGCGCATTACATACAAGGTCGCTATGCTCGTCTACAAATGCCTGCATGGTCTGGCGCCATCGTATCTGTCGGATTTTTGCCGACCTGTTTCAACTGTCTCCGGTCGACAACACCTACGGTCCGCTGCAGCAGGCGTTTTGTTCGTACCTCGTACCAAGACTTCGGTTGGTAGCCGTAGCTTCTCCGTCAGCGGTCCAGTCACCTGGAACAGTCTACCAACTGAGCTGCGATTACTCGAACTTTCAGTCGTATCATTTGCCAAACGACTGAAGAGTTATCTCTTCAATTTGTAATTGTAATTGACTGCTGCCTGCAGCGCATTTGTGGTACTTTTCTAATTTGCGCTTTACAAATGTCCGTATTATTATTATTATTATTATTATTATTATTATTACCACAACTACCATGGTAATATAGAGACTACCATACGATTTCATGGTAATGCCACGTCACTACCACCTCACTACCATGGTAGTACCATGGTAGTGATGCTGCATGGTAACATGGCGCCGCTGTTTGATTGATCAATGCCCATTGCTCCACAATATCACGGTTTTCTATTGTTTGACGGAGACCATGCAGAACGGTACTGTGCTAGTACAGTCTCATGCACAAAGATAAATCAGTTGTCGGGATTAAAATTTAAGTGTGTATCAGGCCTAATGTTTGAAACATACAACA
>CAYPTV010000600.1:0-2083 GCA_964413505.1 uncultured Bifidobacteriaceae bacterium
GCCGTGCGCTGGTCGAGGCTGATGATTTGCAGGATGATCTCCTTTTCCGATTCCGCGAGCGTGCCCTGGCGGAAGGCCATGTCCAGCAACTCCTGATATTCCGCGTCCGTCATGGCCGGCGGCGCGGCGGCCTGCGACGCGGCTTTTTTCAGGAGCGCGGCGTTCAGCCATTGCGCCGCGCGATACAGCGGCCTGGAAATTTTCTGGAAAATGGACAGCAGCCATGCCACGCGCAACGCCCATCGCTCCGGCTGTCGCACGGCCAAAGTTTTTGGAAAAACCTCGCAGCCCAGCAGCACCAGCGCGGCCAGCGCTATCAGGATCAACGCCAGCGCCCAGTGCGTGTTGAACGAGAGCCGCAGCGCGATGGCCAGCATGGCGGCGTTGGCGAAGGTGTTTCCGAGCGCGAGCGTGGCCAGCAAATCCTGCGGATGTTCGAGCAGCCGGGCGACGGTCCTGCCCGCGCGCGGATTTTTTTCCGCGAGGAGCGCCACCTGCCATTTGCCGAGCGAGAACAGCGCCGTTTCCGCCAGCGCGAAAAAGAAACTCGCGCCCGCGAAGACAAAAATCGCCGTTATCGCCGTTTCCACGCGCGGATACTAAAAAGTCCAAAGTCGAATGTCCAATGTCCAAAGTCATTATCGCGTTGGTTTGACTTTGGACAACTTCGTGCTTGCAGTTGCTTGCGACGCGGTTCAGCTTGGGGAATCATTCGCTTTGGAGATTTATGAAATTATTTCATATAGTTGGTCTTGTAATCGTTACCGCTGCGCTTGTGGCTGGCTGTGGCAGGAATCCTCCTGATTCAAAGGCCGATGTTCCGTTGTCCGCTTCTGACCTCGCACTGCTCACCGATTTTCATGCGTGGAAAGTGAGCGTCCCGCAAAAGGAGCTTCCCGTCAAAGCCATCCGCCTAGTTGTCATCAATCAGAGCGACGGCTCGTCCGTCACGAAGTTCACCACTCCGATTCAATCCGGTTCTTGGACTAATCTGTCCATTCTTTTGGGAATTCGCGTGGATGGAAAAACATTTACCGGACATCTTTTTACACAATACGGCAAAGGCGACGGCGCGGGCTGGGATATTAACTTCAAAGACTCTTTCGCCGATTTGTATCCGGCGTGGTCGTCAGGGTCGCTTTATTGGAACGACAACCACGCGGAACTTGCCACGTCCACGCTCAGTAATCAGTTCGACAAAGTCTTTGCCATCGAACTTGTGAAATAACGAATGTCGTGTAACAAATTCCAGCCCAAGCTTTTTGATCTGAGATTTTGGAAACAGTCGGCCATGCCTCCGGGAAAGCGGTAGATCCCGCCCTGCCAGACGATGTTCCAATGTTATTTTAACTGCCATAGTCCACCTCCTTCCGCGACGGATTTTAGAACGCGCGACGTTCCGCTAACCTTCGGGAACAGTCGCGGAACCTTCGGGAACGGTCTGGGAACCTTTCCAGATGGTTCAGCAACCTTCCCAGATGTTCCGGGAGGTTCTACAGATGAGTCAGCAACCTCTACGGATTGTCTGTAGAGCTCTACAGACGACCTGGGAAGCTCTACAGACGACCTGGGAAGCTCTACAGATGATCTGTAGAGCTTAATAGACCGTCTGTAGAGACTGCGTTTTGGCTGCCGGTTCCCGTTCAACAAGCACAAAATCAATGGTTTGCATATAAAAAGCCATTTCAGGGGTGGTTTTGAGGCGATGCCGGGCCGACGGAACATGGGTTTGTAGCGATAACGGTGGAAAAGCGGCGGAGGGCCGCAGTCCAAGACTTGACGGAGATTTGTGACGCCCCCGGCGAACGCGAAGCGTCTTGGAGTGCGCCAGCCCTCTGGCGCTTTGGCAGGCGGTCCGGCGCACGAGGAGCTGGGCGACGACGGAAATCTGATGCAGGCGGACGGGAAGATTTATCCGCAGATTTCGCGGATGACGCAGATTGGGGAAAAGAAATCTGTGCAATCTGCGTCATCTGCGGATTTTCCATTCCGGCATTGTCCTGATTTGGGAGGAGCGCGGGTGTCCTCACCCGCAGCAGCTTCGCCAGACCTGACAGCGTGGGATTTTTTGGATGCGGACTGG
>CAYPTV010000601.1:0-2071 GCA_964413505.1 uncultured Bifidobacteriaceae bacterium
GACGCGTGAAAAGCAGCGACTCTACGCCAGAAAGCAGGACGAATACTACCGCAAGCGGATTGAAGAAGCCGAGGGCGATCCAAAAAAGCTGTGGAAACACCTGTCATCAGTTATGCGTCGTTCAAAGGCCAAGCCACCGATGTCTGACAACATAACTGCGGAAAATTTTTCACAGGCATTTCGTGATAAGACAGATGGTGTACGTGCATCCACTGCGTCAGCACCCAGTCCAACGTTCGACGACCCGCCTTGCAAGACTGGACTGCGCGAGTTCCAGTTGATCGATAACACTGCTGTTCGCCATCTGATTGCTGGAGCAGCAACAAAACACTGTGAACTTGATCCAGCGCCAACTTGGCTAGTTAAAAGGTTTGCTGTGGAACTATCTCCACTGATTACATGTTTATTCAATGCATCGATGAGAAGTGGCTGTTTTCCATCTAGCCAGAAGTGTGCGGTGGTTACACCAGGTCTTAAGAAGCCAACTTTAGATCCGACAGACCTGGGTAATTACCGACCTATTTCGAACTTGACATTCTTGTCAAAGGTGCTTGAGCGAGCTGCATACGAACAGATAAGCATCTACCTAGGTAATAACAATCTGCTACCTGACAATCAATCTGCGTATCGAAAGCACCGTTCAACTGAAACGGCCACGCTCAAAGTCATGTCAGACGTCTACCAGGCTATGGACGCAGGCAAGATCACGCTACTTAGCCTGCTAGATCTCAGCGCAGCATTCGATACTGTCGACCACACTTTTCTACTACAACGATTACATCATAGTTTTGGAATAAGTGACATTGTTCTTCTGTGGCTCAAGTCGTACCTAACTGGACGTACACAATATGTTCGTTTCAATGGTGATGTGTCATCCACGTCAGTGGTGCAGTGTGGAGTACCACAAGGATCAGTGCTGGGTCCAGTTCTCTTCCTTCTGTACAGTGCAGGCGTCATCTATCTGATTGAGAAGCACGGATTTAGCGTACACGGATATGCAGATGATCTACAAGTCTATGGACACTGCTTGCAGACTGAATCTGCTGCACTCATGACAAACATGTCAGTCTGTATTGAAGCCATAGGGAACTGGATGGCGAGTAATCGACTGCGACTGAATCCATCTAAGACTGAAATTATCTGGTTAGGTTCCTCTCGTCGACTAGGACACTGCTATGCCGGCGGTATGCAACTTCCAGGAGCTGTCATTCAACCGGTCCACTGTGTGAGAGACCTCGGAGTCTACATTGACAGCAACATGCTATTGTCATCACACGTCAACCGTGTAGTTGGAACTTGTTTCTTCCACATCAGACAACTTCGAATAATTCGACGCTCATTAACATCTGAGACTACTCATTCGTTAGCACGTGCCTTAATACATAGTCGACTCGACTACTGCAATGCTCTGTTTGCTGGACTTCCGAAGTACCTTCAAAACCGACTTCAGTGTGTACTGAAAGCTGCAGCTCGACTAGTTCTGCGACTCCCACCAAGAGCTTCGGTTTCACTACCAATGCGTGAAAAGCTGCATTGGCTGAGTGTCCCACAGCGGATTGTATACAAACTCTGCACTCTTGGTTACAAATGCCAGCACAACATGGCGCCATCATACCTGACTCAGTACTGTCAACCTGTCGCTTTGGATACTGGTCGGTCCGGCTTACGCTCGGCAGCAAATGGGCAGCTGATTGTTCCAACCACTTCTACTAAAACATTTGGTCCACGTGGTTTCTTTCACTCTTGCCCAACAGCATGGAACTCGTTACCGCCATTCTTGCATGATGACAGCATCTCACTGTCATCGTTCAAGTCTAAACTGAAAACTGTACTATTCAACCGTTAGATACTATATTCGTACACCAGTCATGTTACTTTCAGTTCTTTAACATTTTTGTTATTCTCTACTGCGCCGCGCTTATGTGACGTTCTTAACTTTAATTAGCGCGATAGAAATGTACATTTGAATTGAATTGAATTGAGGGTATGCAATGTATGTCTAGCCTATTATCCTCGGACTTTATGGCGCTAGAATAATTTTAATTAGGCTAGTCAGACCGTTTCTGATCAT
>CAYPTV010000602.1:0-2068 GCA_964413505.1 uncultured Bifidobacteriaceae bacterium
TGAGCTACTTCACCGCGCCGAACGGCGAGCGCGTGGAAATTTTCGGCCACGGCGGCGGCCAGGACGAAGCCGCGCGGCAAAATGTTCCGTTCCTCGGCGAAGTGCCGATCTTCACCGAAATCCGCGAAGGCGGCGACCGGGGAATGCCGATTGTGGTTTCCACGCCGAATCACGCGGCAGGCAAGGCGTTCATTCAAATCGCGGAAACGCTGCGGAAAAATCTGAAATAATTTTCACCACAGATGAAACACAGATTGAACACGGATAAAAAAGATTTTGCGTTCACTCTAGTTGAACTGCTGGTGGTCATTGCCATCATCGCAATTCTTGCTGCGCTTTTGCTGGCGGCAGTTTCTCGTGCAAAGGGAATTGCACTGCGAACTCAATGCGCGAACAACGTGCGCCAGCTTGGGTTGGCTTTGCAGGAATTCAAATTGGACCATCATTATTATCCACCTTTTCTTGATCCGGCTGACCATACGGAAAATCGTAATTGGAAGGATGCTTTGGGATATGAGATAGACATCCACAGTAACGCGACCTTTTTCCCAAAGGGTGTGTGGCATTGTCCTTCAGCATCCCGGCCTGCCTCCGATTATCCAGCGAACTGGGGTTGACAATTACGGCTACAATATGTATGGTCTCGGCTTGAACTTGACCAACTCACTTGGGTTGAGCGAACATTGGATTCCTTCACAACCGACACCTCATGTAAATGAGTCGGAAGTTGTAAATACGAGTGAAATGATTGCAATTGGAGATGGTTTTTTCGGAGGTCCAAGTGTTATTCAAGATGGTGCCAGCCTAGGACGTGCCAGTGATAATGAGATTTTGGCTTCATTGGGTTGGTCTACGCTGCCTAATGATTTTTTTACCGAAAGCACCAAGCGCGCTCGTGCGCGTCATCAAGGCAAAGCCAACGTGGTCTTTTGCGACGGCCACGTCGAATCACCGACGCTGCAATTTCTTTTAGCCGACACCAGCGACGCCGCCTTGTCCCGCTGGAACCGCGACCACCTGCCGCACCGCGAAAAACTTTCACCCTAAAATTTAATCCATCGCAATAGGATTGCGCCATTTCAACCCGCGAAAACGGGCGAAGTCGGCGTCACAGGATTGCAGGACACAATTATGCTCCACCGTCAGCGCGGCAAGGTGCGCGTCGGAAACCAGATTGGCCGTGGCGTTGCCTGCGCGGAGCATCTGCTGGAAAATTCGCCAATGATGTTCCGTCGGATGGATGATGCGGGCGCACGGCTGGTCGAGCCAGCTTTGCACGCGCCCGGCGGCTTCCGTCAATGTGAGCGGGTGAAGGCTTGCGCGCGGGCTGGTGCCGATGCGGATGAAGGCGTTGATGACCGGCCAGCAAAGGCACACGGGTTCCGTGCCGCTCAATTGCTCGTCCCACCAAGTGCCTGCCGCCGCATGAAATTCCGATGATTTATCCTCGGCGTAGAGCAGCAGGTTCACATCCACCAAAATCATCGGTAATCTTCCCCTTCGATTTTTGCCAGCAACTCGCCGATGTTGTCGTAACTCAGACCGGGGCGAAGCCCAAGCGCGCGAGCCTTGGTTTTGTAAGGCCTGGCAACGGGTGGTTTCATCACTTCATCCAGGCCGATGCGCAGCGCGGAGTTGATCACGCTTTTGAAAGGCCGGCCAAGCTTGGCCGCGCCGCGCTTTGCTTTCGCGGCAACGTCAGGATCAAGCGTCAAAGTGGTTCTCATGGAGGCATCATGATGCTTTTTTGATGAAAGTCAAATTGAATCCTTCCAGGCAAGAGGCGGCTCTTAAACGATTTGGCAATGTCATTTTTCTATTGCGCGTCTGGCTGCGGGGATTTAACTTGGAACTAACGAATATGTCGAACGCTGCCAAAGAATCATCGTCGGCGAACGATTTGCTGAAGAACTCTTCGCTCTACCGCGAGTTTCAGGCGGAACGCGAGGAAATCCTCCGGCACAAGTGGATCGAGTCGGAAAAGGCCGGACGCGACATCGGCTTCGAGCAGGCGCTGACGGACTGGATCATCAAGCACCGCTCAAGCTGGCGCAAGAACCGCCAGGCC
>CAYPTV010000603.1:0-2064 GCA_964413505.1 uncultured Bifidobacteriaceae bacterium
CAAACGGCGATGGGAAAAAGGAAAATCGTGCTTTTGTCCGCAGATTGCGCGGATGGCTAGGATTCATTTCCGGTGGGGCGAGCGTTCACGCTATCCACCGGCAGGGCGCGTCACTCCGTGGCACCGGATTTTGTGCATGAATGAGCTGTGGGTGAGGACTGACCGGCCCATCGGACTGATGAAACCAGATTGGACTTGACCGGCCCAATTTAAAATGAAAGTGTCTAAACGCTGGCGGTAATCGATTCAGGAAATGAAATTGCTTGAGAGATTTTGCCTGATTGCGGGATTGGCAACGGCGCTGCTTGCCGTGTCATCGTTCGCCCAAGCGCCGTTGCAGATTGGCATCACCAACGGCAATGCCACGGTGTCATGGCCAAACTCGGAGTCCTTGAATTCCTTGCAGACGACAACAAGTTTGTCGCCACCGGTTCAGTGGAGCGGAGCGGGTTCAGTCTATTATGGCTTTGGAAGCGTCAATTTCCCGATGACAAATTCCCAACAATTCTTCCGGCTTGAGCAAAGCTGGCCGGTCTTTGCATTCGATATTTTCTATAATTTAAATTTGGAAATAGATCCCGGAAATCTTACACCCATCAATGGCCCTGTGTTTTGCAATCAGAGTATTTGGGCGGGATCACCCTATGTCTCCTTTGTCTCGACGGTCGCTGCGGCTGGAAACATCTACTATCTGGCAACCAACGGCATCAGCACCGATCCTTGGTGCTCCGGCAAAACCGATTCCGGCACGCCGATCGCGAATTTTTCCTATCCGCCAGCCGTCCATCAATTGTCGCTGAACCTGCCGATTGTCAACGGCAGTTCTGCTGTATCCGCGGAAGCCATGATCAATCTGGTTACGAACGGCATGGGCGCGCCCAACTCCCAGGCCTACACTACCAACGGCCAGTTCTTTTTGTTCAACGAGTGCGATCTCATCATCTCCAATTCCGCCACCGGACTGGCCGGCACCAGAGGCACCAACATCACCATCTGGTTCCAAGATATAGCACAAGCCAGCCCGCTGACCCCGATCACAGAGGATTTTTACGCACTCAAAACCGGCGGGAGCACCAATGTTTTGAACAATTATTCAGGAATTGACTCCCCTACGAACGTTTTATCCGCCAGCTATTCCTTCGCGACCAATGTTCAGTTTTATGATTACCGCGAATCTGACACAGTCCAAGCCGTTCAAATTGACGTGTCAAAATTGAATGTCTGGCTCACCAATGCCGCCGAAACCGGTGGCCAGCAATATAACCAGATGAGCTATATGGACAAAGGCCGCGGCATCTGCTCTGTTTTTATCTACAACAATGTCCCGCTGACGGTTTCGCAGTTGCCAGCGGTGCGTCTCGTCAACGGTCAGCAACTGCCCTGCACCACCGACCCCAGCGGAAGCGGTCCCACGACAGATGGATTGACCGTTGTCACGCCGCAACCGCTTTACATCAAAGGCAATTACAACGTCCAGACCGCCAGCAGCAGTGCCGGTGCCTCCGCCGGCACGACCAACACCGCCTACACCTATCCCGCCTCGCTCATGGGCGACGCCATCACAATCCTTGCCGGCAGTTGGAGTGACGGCTACACCTCCAGCACCAGCCTCTCCTCGCGCACTCCAACCACCACCACCATCAACGCCGCTGTGCTGGAAGGCATCGTGCAATCCGCCAATTCGAATTACAGCGGCGGCGTCGAGAATTTCCTGCGCCTGGAAGAAAACTGGTCCAATGTGACACTCCAATACAACGGCTCGATTGTGGTGATGTTTGCCAGCCAATACGCCACCAATTTCTGGCCGGGCACCGGCACCATCTACAACGCGCCCACCCGCAAATGGGCATTTGACCTGAATTTCACCGATCCCGCCAAGCTGCCCCCGCTCACCCCGTTTGTCGTCAATTACGTCTCGCCGTAAAGCGGCGCAGCCCATTTTAACAAGCGCCCCAATCATGCGCCGGTCCCGTTTGCAGTTGCAAATTGTGCCTGCCGTTTCTAAATTCACGGCATGGAACAGTCGCAGCCATCGCAATTGGCGCAATATATTCCGGTTCTTTT
>CAYPTV010000604.1:0-2060 GCA_964413505.1 uncultured Bifidobacteriaceae bacterium
GGAAATTGTTGAAGAGCTCCGGCGCAGAGCAAAAGAATTCGACATGACCATTCTTTACAAAGGAAATCCAACCATTGTCGCATCGCCCGATGAAAACGTCTACATGTCGCCATACGGCAATTCCGGAATGGCAACTGCCGGGTCAGGCGATGTACTCAGCGGGATTATCACCTCGCTGATCGCACAGGGATGCACGGTACCCAACGCCGCAATTCTTGGCGCCTATATTCATGCTTTTGCGGGAGATGAGGCGGCACGAGAGCTCGGGGAATATTCGATGATTGCCGGGGATATTCTGAGTAATATTTACAAGGCAATTCGTGGACTTACGGGGTAAAACGTGTAGATTGGGCAATAGGCCGATTAAAAGAATTAAAATGCCTTGAGGGCTGCGCGTGGTGCGGCGTGGGTGGTGCAGATTCGAAACCGAAACACCAGCTGCGCGCACCATTGAAACTCCAGTTGGGCACAAAATCTGCGAAAATGTTTGTTGTGGATTTTTGGTATTGACGCATGATAGAATAGCGTACGAGCGTACCAGCTTGCATACTTGCGACAATCCAAAAGATCCCTGTTTTCCTGTTTTGATCCCTGCAAAATTGTATGCAACATTGACAACCTGTAGCCACGCAAACTGATAATTTGTATCCGTTCCGCAGCCCCATGTCGCTCTATTTTCAGTTCTTTGACATTTTCCAGTTGATCGGCGTGAGATCGGCGATGTTTTTGTTGGGGTACGCCGCCGCCTTTGGCAGGATATCGAGGAAGTATTCGTAGGGATTGACGCCGTTGAGCTTGCACGTTGCAACCAACGAGTAGATGATAGCCATGCGCTTTGCGCCTTCGATAGACCCCGCGAACAGCCAGTTTTTTCTACCCAGCGCAACGGGCCGGATTGTGTTTTCGCAGAGATTGTTGTCGATGGGTAATCTTCCGTCTTCCAGGAACCGTGTCAGTTGCGTCCAGTGGTTGAGGGTATACGCTATTGCCTCGGCTATTTTATTCTTCGGTAGAATGACCTTGCCGGGATTCTCAAGAACACTTTTGATCCTTTCCAGCGCCGGGACGCTCTTTTGCTTGCGAAGCTCATACCGTGCTTCGTAATTCAGTTTGCCGTCCGTTGCTTCCAGCTCCACTTTGTACAGTTCTTTGATATGTTCCAGCGCCATTGCCACAAAATCAGGAGCAAGATCTTTTGCCTCGAAGAACTTCCGCCGCGCATGCGCCCAGCACATCAGATGCGTCAGCCGTTGCTTTTTGACAACATCGTTGTACCCGGCATAGCCGTCCGACAGTAAATACCGGTCCGTAAATGTGCTCAGAAAATCGGTCGGCCCATCATGGCTCCGCGAGTCGCGGAACTCGAACACGGCAAGCTTTCCGTCACCGACATACGGCCACAGATAGCCCAGCTCGCATTTACCCTTTACCGTATCGTCAAGAACTTTAAGCGTTGTCTCGTCCGCCTGGATAAGGAACGACGACAACAAGGCTTCTTTCATCGCTCTGCAAATCGCTTCCAGCGGATTACAAAGTTCGGCGATCCAGCCTGCCATGCTTGAGCGGTTGATATGGATATTGTACCGCAGGAACATCTGCTGCAGGCGATACAGCGGCAGGTGATCGACGTACTTGCTCACCAGGATATATGCCAGAAGCCCCGGACCGGCGACACCCTTGTCTATGGGGCGAGGAGGCATTGGCACGGTCGTGATCCCGTTGTCCGGACATTTGGGGCAAGCGTATTTCGGTCTTACGTACTGGTTGACGAAAAATACCGCAGGCTTGTATTCAAGTTCTTCGGTGACATCGTCGCCGATATGTTTCTTCTGGGTGCCGCAGCATGAACAGACTTTGTCGGATTCTGGAACGTCCAGAACATGCTTTTCACGATGAAGATCATCCGGAATTGGATTTCTACCGTGGCCTTTTTGGGGCTTACGGCGATCATAGGTGATTGTTTCTTTCGACTCGGCAAAGCCGGGCATCTTAGCTCCGGCGGTCTCAAACAGGTCCTCAAGCGTCATCTGCTCTTCGGGAACCGACGGAACGAACCGCTC
>CAYPTV010000605.1:0-2059 GCA_964413505.1 uncultured Bifidobacteriaceae bacterium
TAAAGAATCCCGTCGCGCAGGCTCACGCCCGGCGGCAGCTTGCCGCCCTCGTGCAAATACTTGTGGACCGCGTCGCGCCCGGTGTGGACGATGCCGGAAATCAGCACCTCGTCGCCGACTTTCAGCGCGCGGATTTTTTCTTCGGTAAATGGAAAGGTTAATTTTTTCATAATCGCAATTTAATTCTTTTGAATGCGAAAAACTCGCATCCCTTCGCGGAGCTTCGATTTCCCATTCGGCCACAAAATTCCTGCCGGCTCTCCCGCCTTTGCCCTATCTACTTTTTGATCTTTCACTTGAATTGATTCGACTGCCACCTCCTCAAATTCAATTGGAAATTCAATGACCACTCGGTCGCCTACTTGTAACTCTCCCTGCTCGATAATTACCCCGAATTTGTCCGTCCACGCTTTCGCTATCGTGCCCAGATACTCGTAATGCTGCGGGACAGCTTCAACACGCCCTGTTCGATGGAAAATTGGCTTCACATCTTCACTTCGCCAACCAAGCTTTTGAAAATTCCTGACAATCCGATATAAATCCCAAGCCGTCATCAATCCCAGTGTTCGTTCCAATGCGGCATCAATTAGTTCTTGGCGGAACGGAAGGGTGTTTTCCCGATCCAATGGCGGAAGATGTCGTTGGTGGTTAACAATCGAAAGGCCGACGATGTCTGTCCGCTTCAATTCTCTCATCCGAATTGCGGCGTGCTTCTCCGCCTGAAGTGCTTCGTCGTCGCTGGGAAACCCGCCAACACCTTTCACGTCCACAATCAGAGTCGGGCTTTGATCTTGAATCTGTAAATCTTCGCGACGGCTCTTGCCTTCCTTGTCTCTTTCTTGATCTATATCGACAACTTTTGAAAACCCAAGCAAAGCAAGAGCCTTCTTCACTGCCTCGACGAGTTCGGTGTCCGTGCCTGTGAGAAGATCGTGCAGCCAACCGTTTGCCGCTCTCTCGGCCTGAAGCTTCTTTTCCAACTTCGCAACCTCGTCTCTTGCTCGCTGTTCAGCCGCAACCTGTTGAGCTTTTAATTGCATCACTCTTGGCAATTCGTATTCCGGGCGATGAGTCCAAAGCCCTTTCTGAATATGTGGGAACAAATGTGGCGCAATTGCTGGAAGACATTCTTGAACCAAACGCAAAATAAACTCCGATTTGCGTGCAATCTGCGGCAGCACAATCACAGCAGCGCCATTCTTGTGGTAGTGAGCGACTCCAACTGCCAAGTCAAATTTGTTTTTAGCTAAAACGAAAGTGTTGTCCGTCCAACCCCAGCGTGGGTGTAGCACACAGAAGAATCTGCCGTCCTTTATGTGCTCGGCCACCAATGCACCGAGGACTGGGTCTTGGTGCGTCGGAAACATTTCAGTCCCATGATCGTTTGCAACACCGAGATTCTTCAAGTCCTCTATGAAGCTGTAAATATCCACATCAAGATCGTGATGGTCATAAAGCCCATTATAACCGCTACGTGCAAAGGTAAGCTCCTGCCTTGCTAGGTCGTCTGCAAACAGCACGAACACTCCGCCATTGTCGAGAATCCTGTCGAACGATTTCTTCAAGTGTAACATCGACCGAGGGCGCGGATCGATAACGCCGCTATCGCATTTTGCCCACCAATCTTTCTCGCCTTCAGGGACGTGTTTTTCATTTTCAGGACCGTCAGCGGGTTCTCCAGACGCGAGATCGATAATAATAATTTCCTGCTCAGTCGAGTTCGGCGCGGAAAACTTTACGATCACCGGCATGTAGTTGCTGCTTTTCCCGACTTTGTAAGGTCGTCCAAAAGTCCCTTTCGTCACATTCCAGCCGGATTTCACCAGTTGTTCGGTAACTTCATCTTCGAGATCCAAAACAAGAATTTTGGGCTTGGGATACTTAACTTCAATCACGTCACCAACTTTGGCTGGTGCGTCCTGCTGTGGTTCTGGCTTTTTTGGTTTCTTGCTGAACATTTATCAAGAAGGAATCGTTACTTATCAATACAACCACTTCCCAATTTTCCCCTCCGCATCCAGCGTCACGCCCTGACGCCGATACGCCCAGCACATGTAGC
>CAYPTV010000606.1:0-2059 GCA_964413505.1 uncultured Bifidobacteriaceae bacterium
TTCATGAAAATCCGCACTCCAATGTAGCGGCATCACGCGCTATTGGCCGACACTGTGTCAGAATAGTAAAATTTGTAGCGTAAATTTGAATTTAAAATCTGATACTGCAATCTGATACTGTTTGCCTGTTTTGGGGTCTTTTTGAGTCCTTTTCAGGTTGTTGTCACCAAGTTTAAATGCTGACTATAGGCTTGTAAATACAGGTGATTCCTCGTAAGTCTGATTGGAGGCAGAAACCGTTTATCACACCCCAAGCAAGCGCGCTAGCCAGACTACGCTACGCCCCGAACCATTGGAGCGTTCATTCTAACCGGCCCGCGACCGGATTCAATCACGAATAATTTTCAGCGTCTGCCGAACGGCACATTCACCCGCGCGCGGAGCGGCGGCGGCACCGGGATTTTCGGCGGAACCACCGGCGCAGCCGACAGCGGCTGCATTCGCGGCGCGATGGGCGGCGAAGACGAAGGTTTGGCTTCGGACACGCCGATCTTCACGGAAGCCTCGCCGATTTTTGATTCAGGGAATTTCATTTCGCCAAAATGAAAACCCGCCATCGGCCCTGCTCCAAGCTCTTCGTTTGAGGCGTC
Source organism: uncultured Bifidobacteriaceae bacterium (assembly GCA_964413505.1). GTDB lineage: Bacteria > Verrucomicrobiota > Verrucomicrobiia > Limisphaerales > UBA11358 > UBA11358. The sequence goes on from CAYPTV010000606.1 coordinate 591, forward strand.
GGTCAATTTCGGAAAATCGCTCTTCACCGGCGACGCGGTCAATTGCCGCGCTTCATAGCCGTTCACGACCCATTCCAGTTTTCCAGTTTCAATGTCCACAAGCAGACCATGCACGAAAATTTTCGGGCCGATGAGCGGGCTTTGCCGGACGATGTCGCACGCCTTGATGACGTTCTGCCGTTCCGTCGCGAACATTCCGAAAAATTCATTGATGTTTTCCGGCAGATGACTTCTCTCGACACCGAGATCCTTCAACTTGTCGAGCAATTGAGATGTCGTCGTCTTGCAAACCTGGCAATCGGTGTGGCCGATGATGGCGATTTCCCTGCCGCCCTTCACCGCGCACGCCAGTGCAAGCGAGCGCATCGTGCTGCTCAACGGACTGGTGATGATGTTGCCCGCGTTGCGCAGCCAGATGAACTGCTCGCCCGGCAGACCGAGCACGTTCGGGAACAGCGCGTTCAAGCGCGGGTCAATGCATGTCAGCGCGATGACCGGCAGCTCGTCCGCGAAATCCGCCGGATGCAGACCCGCCGAATTATCGCCGGCAACCGCGCGATGATTCGCGTCAATGATGGCTTCGAAGAGGCGCATGGTTATTTTTTGTTCTTCAGAATTACATAGAAAATCCCGTAAATGATAAACAATGCAGCAATCACCATGATGAAGAGCGTTCCCGTGCCAAAGGGATGCTTATCGAGAGCTGAATTTACTGGATGATTCGGGTTCATTTTTTGTGTCTTACTGTGAACTTTTCCAGGCGACCACAAGCTGATTCGCGTCAATGATGGATTCGAAGAGGCGCATTTCAAATTTCTGAAGGTAATGGTTCTTCTTTGCGTTCTGGATTTACTTCCTGCCAATCTCCCGTTTTTTCATCAACTGAAATACAAGACATATGCAGGTATCGTTTATTTGGCCAAGGTTTGAAAATCCGCCAAGAGTTTGGTCTTTGCCTACTTATTTCTCGATGCCAGTCCGCAATATATTCCGTAACTCCGATTGAATGACCTGTAATTTTAAGTTTTGCGATAGAGAGGAATTCACCCCGCAAACTTCCAATCTCATTGGAAATATTATCCACTACCATCGCTGCATTCCAATGTCCTTGCTCTTTAAGTTGAAGACCAACCTGCGTTAATTGCCAATCAATATCATTATTTGCTACACACTTTGACATAAATACAGTCCGCTTGCCTGAAGGAGTTTGTGGATCAGGAATTGTTTGTTCGAGATATCGATATTCCCAAGTCTGCTCCAAATTTAGCACAAGTCTTCTCGCTTCATTGAGTGAACCAACAAACAAATAGTATCTGGACACAATAATACCTGTATAAATCGAAAGCGGAGCTGCAACAAATAGGTTTATTAAAATGTCTCTTAATATTTCCACATTTGAATTTATTTTTTATCCTCATCCTTGCTCATCGCCTTTTTCAGCGCGGGAACCTGCTCCATCAATTTCTCGA
>CAYPTV010000607.1:0-2055 GCA_964413505.1 uncultured Bifidobacteriaceae bacterium
AAAATCCTCTCGCTGCAACAGCCCGACGGACTCTGGCGCGCGAGCCTGCTCGACCCGCAGGATTATCCGACGCCCGAAGCCAGCGGCTCGGCGCTGTTCACTTACGGCCTCGCGTGGGGCGTGAACCAGGGACTGCTCGACCGCGCGACCTATGAACCCGCCGTCCGCAAGGCGTGGACGGCGCTCGTCGGCTGCGTGAATGACGACGGCCGGCTCACCCACGTTCAACCGGCCGGCGACCATCCGATTCAATTTTCGGCGGATGCCACGTCACCTTACGGCGGCGGCGTCTTTTTGCTCGCGGGCAGTGAGGTTTATAGGATGGCGGTTTTGGAAAAACTTTTTGAAATGTCGAAGCCTCCGTCACTTTTAGGAACAACTATTAAAATTACAAACCCATCAAATTTTCGCCGTGACTGTGAAACCATTGAATTAAATGTCAATCCCGGTTTTATTTCTGGGCCATTTTATAATCAAAGCGGCATCAGAATTAGAGATTTACCGGTAATCTTCAAAAGCAACGCAAGCATAATGGACGGTGTTTCTTCACGCATTTTAGATTCTCAAGTTTTTCGTTCACAAACAAATTATACAATGCCTGACAAATTACTATTCCAAGTTGATCTTGCACCAAATGAAACGCGAACATTTTATGTTTTGCCGAACGAAATGTTAGCCGCCGTGCCGCCGCCCATCGTGAAAACCCTCGCGCGTTATGTGCCGGAACGCGACGACGATTTCGCGTGGGAAAGCGACCGCATCGCGCACCGCGCCTACGGACTGAAACTCATCAAAGCCGAAGGCACCATCAGCAGCGGCCCGGATGTGTGGATCAAAACCTACCGCAATCTCATGGTCAACGAAATGTATGCCAGCGGCCATTATCACATGGACAACGGCGACGAGATGGACGATTTCCGCGTGGGCAACAGCCGTGGCTGCGGCGGCATCGGTATCTGGGATGGAACCAAGCTGCACGTCTCCAGCAATTACGATCATTGGAAGCTCATCACCACCGGCCCGATCCGCTCGGAATTTGAACTGACTTACGACGCGTGGGACGCCGGCAACGGACGGATGGTTTCCGAAGTGAAGCGTTACAGCATTGACGCCGGTTCCTATTTCACGAAGGCGCAAAGCACGCTCACGAGCGACGACAAATCGCCGCTGACCGTCGCCGTCGGCCTGGCCGAGCGCGCTTGCCCGACGAACCGCGAGGAATTCATCACGCACGACCAGGACGAAGGCTGGCTGGCCTACTGGCAGCCGGAAGACCAGCCGAAAGGCATCATCGGCGACGCGATCATTCTCGCCAAAGGCACCGTGCAGGAATTCACGAACGACAATCCGAATCTGCCCGATGAAAAACTTCACGCGATGGTGCCGCAGCCGACGCATGAAGGTTATCCGCCCATCCGCAACATGCTGGCGGTTTCGCAGGCGGAAGCAGGCAAGCCGTTCGCCTATTATTTCGGCGCGTGCTGGAACCGCAGCGGTGATTTCACGAACCACATCCAGTGGGAAGATTATGTGAAACGCTTCGCCGAGCGCCGCGACCAGCCGTTGCAGGTGACGGTGGGGAATTGATTGGCGATTTGCGCGACGGATTTCCTGCGGCGCGTAATTGTAAATCCCAAGCCGAATCCGCTCCGGCTTCTCGGAGGACGCGTTTGGCAGGAGAAAGCGCTGCGTCCGCCCATCCCCCACGCCCACACTGGTCATCCAGCCGCACCGCGCAAACATCGGGCGATACCGTCCGATGGTTCGACCACACCGCCCGACTGTCGGGCGATACAGTCCAATCATCGGACAATTCTGTCCGACCATCCGACCGCACCGCGCAACCATTGGGCAATTCTGCCCGACCATCGGGTAATTCTGTCCGACCATTGGGCAATTCTGTCCGACCATTGGGCAATTCTGTCCGACCGTCGGGCAATTCTGTCCGACCGTCGGGCAATTCTGTCCGACCATCGGGTAATTCTGTCCGACCATCGGGTAATTCTGTCCGATCATCGGGTAATTCTGTCCGACCGTCGGGCAATTCTGTCCGAT
>CAYPTV010000608.1:0-2055 GCA_964413505.1 uncultured Bifidobacteriaceae bacterium
AGCGCGACGAATCGTCGCGCGAAATCTTCGAGGACAAATGGACCGTCAGCGAAAAAATCGAGTTTGTCCTCAAAACCATCACCGAGCGCGGCAGCGTGCGCTTCCTCGAACTCTTCGAGACTGCCGCGAACCGCGCGGAAGTCATCTGCACTTTCCTCGCGCTGCTGGAATTGATCCGGCTCAAACAACTCGTCTGCGCGCAGCCCGAACCATTTGCAGAAATTGAAATCCGGCGTGTGGAAAATGCCACACCGGTTGCATCAGCAGAAAATTTACCAAACGAGGAGTTGAAAAATGAAAACTAAACGCATTTACGTCAACAACGTCTATGCTGACTATTATCGCCCCGGCAAGACAACACCAGACTTTACAGAAAAAGTAATCGCATTTGAAATTGTAAAAGGAGAATTGACCGGCATTGTCACACTGCCAGATGGCACTGAAGATTGCTGCGAACGGCAGCGCCCTCAATATGAACCGCGTTACTATGGAAAGTCATGAATTGGAGCGAGGAAAATTAAAACTGAACGCGTCAATCGTAAATCGAAAATCGTAAATCAAAAATGGAACTTAAATTCATTCTCGAATCACTGCTGTTCTCCGCGCAAAAACCGCTTTCGGTGAAAGAACTTCGCGAAGTCCTCGCCAATGCCGCCGAAGCCGAGGAAGCCGACGCCGATGCCAAAGCGTTGAAGAAAACCAAGGACGAGGACGTGACCGCCGCGCTCGAACAGCTCGCCGCCGAGCACGAGGCCGCCGCGCGCAGCTACCGGCTCGCGTGCGTCGCCGGTTCGTGGCAGTTCGTCACGCAGCCGGAATTTTCCCAGTGGCTGCGCGCGCTCGTGGGCGTGAAAAACCGCCCGTCGCGGCTCTCGCAGCCTGCGCTGGAGACGCTCGCCATCATCGCGTATCGGCAGCCAATCACGCGTGCCGAGATCGAGCAGGTGCGCGGCGTGAACGTGGACGGCACGATGCAGACGCTGCTGGAACGCGGCCTCGTCGAGTCCGTCGGCCGCGCGGAAGTCGTCGGCCGCCCGAACACTTACGGCACGACGGCGCTGTTCCTGGAATACTTCGGCCTGCGCGGCCTGGAAGATTTGCCCGCTGCGGACGAACTCCGCCGCATCCCCGTCGAAAAACCGCCCGCGCCCGTCACGGTTGATCCCGGCCTGGCGACGACTCCGCCGGAGCAGTTGAAGTTGGAAGACGCGGGCAAAGTGCAGGATGCCGGTGGCGAAGTTCAAAAATCCGAATAAATCTGGTCGCGCCCCGATTGGGAAATGGTTGCCCGAAATTTTAGACCGTCGCCCCGAATCCCCGACAGTCGCCCTCAATCTTTGGCCGACACCCCAAATCTCAGACGACTGCCCCGGATTTTAGGGCGTTCCCCCCGATTCCTGAATGGCTCCCCCCGACGCATTTTGGTTTTCCCCCGAATTCTACAGTGCTCCCCCGACCGTTTTAGCTTTCCCCCGATTTCTGGAGGGTTCCCCGGACCGTTTTTGGTTCTCCCCCGATTTCTACAGAGTTTCCCCGATGCATTTTGGTCTTCCCCCGAATTCTACGGAGTTCCCCCGATTTCTGTAGCGCGACAATTGCCTGATAATCTGCTCTCCCGCAATTATTTAGGCATAAAACGGCTCTTTTTTGCCGTTTTCCCGGCTTGGCAGCGCTGGAGCGTTTTCCCTGACGGATTTCAGGCAAGAAAAGATAAGCTTTTGACAATCTTTGCTAAAGAATTTCGCTATGCAGGCCGGCATTTTGTTTTAAGATAAAAGTTGAACAAAAATTAATGCCATGGCACCGAACTGGGATACGCCGGGTTTAATGTGGAATATGACGGGGTTGAAATTCGACGACCCATCGCCATGGCCGTTGCACCGACACTTATGAATACTCCTCACGTTCCTGTTCTTGTCATCACTCACGACGGCGCGCTCATCATCGCCGCCGCCAACAACCACCCCGAAGTCGCCGCGCGCCTGCCCTCCGGCTACCTCACCGCCGCCGACACGCTCTGCAAAAAAGTTTCCGCCGATGTCACCACTCAAAAAA
>CAYPTV010000609.1:0-2042 GCA_964413505.1 uncultured Bifidobacteriaceae bacterium
TCGCACATCCTCACCGAGCTTTCCGGCTTCTGCAACACGGCGGCCATCATGGAGCGCGGCAGGCTCGTCACGTTCGGCACCATCGCCGAACTCGGCCAGAGGGCCGGCGCACGAAAAATGTCCGTGAAATGGCGCGCAGACGACGGGAAGGCATTGGATATTTTGAAGGCCGCGAACGTGAACAATCTCGAAGCCACCAACCTTGGCGCGACGTTTGATTTTGGCGGCGACACGGACGCGCTGGATGAACTGCTCAAAACGCTCGTCATCCAGGGCGTCCGCATTTCCGAGTGGCGCGGCACCAGCGACGATTTGGAACAAATCTTTTTGCAATCCGGCGCAAAGGAGTTAATGTGAAACTTTTCGACAATCCCATTTTCATCACGCAAAGGCGGTTGATGCATCGCGCCGGAGTTCTTGCGCCGATTTTAATCGCGGCGCTGATCGGCTTGAGCCTGCTCGCCGGACTCATTGCCTACCTCGCCGACCCGATGGATTTTAACTTCAATTCGCCGCAGGATGCGGGCAAGGTTTTTTACGGCTGGATCATCGGCGTGGAGATTCTGGTGCTGGTCATCGGCGGGTTCAGCAAAATTTCACGCACGCTGGCCGAGGAGCGCAAGGCCGGACTCTGGGACAGCAACTGCCTCACGCCGCTCAAGCCCGCGCAAATCGTCTCCGGCTACTGGCTCGGTTCGCCGCTGCGCGAATGTTACATGGCCGCAATTCTCGCCGGAACCGGACTCGTCATCTGCGTGCTGGCGAAACTGCCGCTCGCGTTCTGGCCGGGAACACAGATCCTTATCTTCAGCACCGCGCTGTTCTTCGGTCTGCTCGCGTCGCTTGTCGGAATGGCATTTCAAAAGCCGCAGGCCGGAATCCTGATGGTCGGCCTGGTTTTCTTTCTTTATATGCCGGCGCTTGCCTTCTCAAGACACACCGTCACGAATTTTCTCCTGCCGATTTACGGCATCGTGAATCTCTTCAATGGTGGAAATGATTCGAATCGTGAATGGGATGCGTGGCCGGAAATTTTTGGGCTTTCCGTCCCGCCAATCCTGTTGAGCCTCGCTCTTCAGTTCATTTTGGGAATTTTTCTCTGGCGCGCCGCCGTCCGCAAAACGGCAAATCCGTTTCAACCGCTGCTGCTGCGCTGGGAGGCCATCGCCATTTTCGCGCTGCTCGTCGTCACCCAGCACTCGCTCATCTGGAACAACTGGCATGGCGCATTTGGCGCCGCGCAACATATCCAGGCATATCGCAATTATCCCGACGATTCCTTGATGGCGGTCACACACGGCGGAACAATTTTCCTTGGCGTGTTGATTCTCACATTCTCCAGCCCATTGCCGGAACGTGTCCGTGTGGAAGCCTTGCGCGCGGGCGGCGGCAGTCTGAAAATGATTTTTTCACGCAGCGCGGTTTCACTTGCGCTCGCGCTTGCCGTCATCGCCGCCATTGCCACTCTGACGCAGTTCATCTTCTCCTTCGGAGAAAATGCAATCATCTGGCTGGTCACCGCCGGCAATTTGTTCGTTTTCTTCCTGATGTTTTCGCTGCTGCTGGAATTCTGCCGGCTGCGCTTCAAGCGCCGGGCGCTTGGTTTCGTCGCGCTCTGGCTTTTTGTGCTGTGCATTTTGCCGTTCATCCTCGGCGGAGTTTTTTCCAACGCGGCACTTGCGAAACTTTCCTTCCTTGCGCCGGGCGTCATAGCCGTTTCCGATTACAATGCGGATTTGACATTCCTGGGCTGTGTCACCTTTGCTCATTTCGGCGGCGTCCTGCTGTTCTTCCTCGCTTGGCGGCAGCAATGGAAATTGTTGCTCGCAAAAACCTCCCCTTCTACGTCAACGCAATAGCTGCCGTTCATCGGCGGTTCAAAATTGAATTGTCCCCCGCCTTTTTTCGCGGCAACCTGTCCGGTCTATGCAGCAAGTGAACCTCGGCATGATTGGCGGCGGAACCGTCGGCAGCGGCGTCTTCCACGCGTGGCAGAAAAACGGCGCGCTGATGGCCGCGCGCCTTGGCGTGAAGCTCGTTTT
>CAYPTV010000610.1:0-2041 GCA_964413505.1 uncultured Bifidobacteriaceae bacterium
CCAACTTTATATCCGAACCCATGAAACCGAAGCTCATCCTCTGCCTCGCGCTCGATTTGAGCGGCGCATCCTAAATTATGCGAGCACTTCCCTCCACAAAAAATGAGTGGATAGCTTTGGCGCTATTTCCGTTCAAAGCGTATGTAGTCATCGTTCTCCCGTTTTATTTCCTGTTCAACATATTTTATCCACAGCTGTTGACCATTTATTTAGGAAATAATGCAACCACGTGGAATCAAACGGCTGAAACATTTCTCGAAGTTTTTGTTTTGTGCGGCCCATTACTCATACTTGGTTTAATAATTCAGCTTTTCGCAAGGGATGAACAATCTGCCATCCGCACGCTGATGTTCGCCATCGTGCCATTTGGTTTTTTCTGTTTCTGGCTGTTTATATGGACGATCGCGCATGTGTTATGAATAGCGAGCTAATGAACCTGCGGCAAATCACCGTGATTGAGATTTGATTCCGTGATTTGTATCGTGCGGCCAATGTCGTTGCCGGAAAACAAAACTTCACCGCTCGCCGCACCGGTCAATTCGCTTTGGGGCGTTGGCGGAGAACGCGCGGCACAGCTTGCCCGGCTCGGCATTGTCACCATCGAAGATTTGCTCCTGCACGCGCCGCGCCGTTATGAGGACCGCCGGCATTTCCGAAAAATCGCCGAATTGACCAAGGACGAACCGTTCACGGCGCGCGGAACGATTGTCGCGCAGGGGCTGAAGCGGTTTCGCGGCGGCAACAAGTCCGTTTTTGAATTCATCCTCGACGACGGCTCGGCCCGGCTGCATTGCCGCTGGTGGAACCTGCCGTTCATGGAAAAGTATTTTGAAGTCGGCGACGAGGTGTTCGTCTTCGGCAAGCTCGTCGAGACTAAGCCGCGCACCATGGACCATCCCGAAACCGAGGTCATCGAAGGCGGCGAGGAGAGCTTCATCCACATTAACCGCATCGCGCCGGTGTATCCGCTTACCGAAGGCCTGCCGCAACGCTGGCTGCGCGGGCTGATCTGGCGGACGCTGGAAAGATTTGAAACGCACATTGAAGAGCCGGTTTTCGGAGCGCGGGTGTCCTCACCCGCAGCACGTCCGAACACAAAAGTGGCTCACTTGCTTTCCAAACCCACAGCCATCATCGAAGCGGCTGGGGCTGGGAACAGCCGCGCTCCGTTGCCCACGCGCGCGAATGCCGTCCACATGATTCATTTCCCGGAGGAATTGACGGACGTGGAAATCGCGCGGATGAATTCGTGGAGCTGCAAATCCAAATCCAGTCGCGCCGGAAGAAATTCGAGTCGCTGTCGAAGGCGCTGCCGTGCGGCGGCGACAACCGGCTGATGAAACCGTTTCTCGCGCAGCTCGGTTTCAAGCTAACCGGCGCGCAAACCAGCGTGCTGAAGGAAATCCGCCACGACATGGGCGGCTTGCATCCGATGCGGCGGCTGTTGCAAGGCGATGTCGGCTCCGGCAAGACCGTCGTGGCCGCCTGCACGGCGCTGATGGCGCTGGAAAGCGGCTTCAATGTCGCGCTGATGGCGCCGACGGAGATTCTGGCGGAACAGCATTTTCGGAATTTTAAGAAATGGTTCGAGCCGCTCGGCGTGAAGGTGGAGCTGCAGACGGGAAGCCGGAAAACAAATGAAGCAAGGGTTCAGGGTTCAGGGTTCAGGGTTCAGAACGGAAAGGCCGGTTCACAAGCTGCGGCAAAACCTTCAACCTTCAACTTTCAACCTTCCACCTTGACCATCGGCACCCATGCTTTGCTGACCGGCGGCTTTGATTTGCCGAAGCTCGGCCTGGTGATCATTGACGAGCAGCACAAGTTTGGCGTGGCGCAGCGCGAGACGCTGGTGCGCAAAGGCAATTATCCTCATCTGCTGGTGATGACGGCCACGCCAATTCCGCGCACGCTCGGCTTGACGCTTTACGGCGACCTGGACGTTTCGGTGATTGATGAAATGCCCGCCGGTCGCGGCGGAATAAAGACATTTGTGCGCGCGGCGGACAAGCTGCCGAAGGTCTGGGAATTCATCCGCGAAAAA
>CAYPTV010000611.1:0-2028 GCA_964413505.1 uncultured Bifidobacteriaceae bacterium
GACGACGTAAGGAGACTCAAATTAAAAATCAAACCGGAGAATAACCAAAAACAGTTAGAGTCTCGTCACCTCGACTCCTACAATTTGAATCCGTAGGAGACGACGTAAGGAGACTCATTCTAAAAACCGACCGGAGATAAAAACAGTCAGAGTCTCGTCACCTCGACACCTACAATTTGAATCCGTAGGAGACGACGTAAGGAGACTCATTCTAAAAATCAAATCAGAGATCAAAATTCAGATTGAGCCTCGTTACCTCGTCTCCTACAACATAATTTCCGTAGGAGACGACGTAAGGAGTCTCTAATTTTGTTTCACCGTCGCTTTTTGATTTGAGCCTCGTTACCTCGTCTCCTACCATTCCGAAATCATGGACGGCAAACCGCGCACGTTTTATCTTCCGCGCCTGAACCGTGAATTTTATCAAGGCGACGCCGTCGTCCACTGGACGCTGACAGTTTTTGACCGTAAAACCGGCTGGCTGAACGATTCATTTCACCTGAGATTCCGGGAGTTGATGCTGCACGCCGCCGCGCGTGAGGGGCTTTTCTGCCCGGCTTATTGCCTGATGCCCGACCACATTCATTTGATGTGGATGGGCCTGCGGCGCGACAGCGATCAAAAGAATGGAATGTCATTTTTGAGGACTCATCTCGAACCATTGCTGTCGCCGCATCAATTTCAACCGCAGCCGCATGACAACGTCCTGCGCGAGGAAGAAAGAAAACGGAACGCCTTCGCCAAAATCTGTTTCTACATCCTGGCAAATCCAGTCCGCGCCAAACTGATAAAAGAACTGGAAATCTGGCCGTTCTGCGGAGCCATCGTGCCGGGTTATCCCGATCTGCATCCGCTGGATGAAGATTTCTGGCCACAGTTCTGGAAGTTATATCCGGTCGCGCGCTCGCCTGACGCTGGAAACCGAAAATTACCGCCGCTAAAACCGTAGGAGACGAGGTAACGAGTCTCATTCTAAAAACCAACCGGAGATCAAAAGAAGAAAAATCAGAGTCTCGTGACCTCGACACCTGCATTTTGAATCCGTAGGAGACGACGTAAGGAGACTCATTCTAAAAACCGACCGGAGATAAAAACAGTCAGAGTCTCGTCACCTCGACTCCTACGATTATTTTGTAGGGGACGACGTCAGGAGTCTCAAATTTGTTGAAATCATCATCATTTGCCACTACCTTTCACCCATGAAAATCATCATCGAACAGCATCCCGAAGGTTATGTGGCTTATCCCGCCGGCATTCAAGGCGTCGTCGTCGGCCAAGGCAGCACGTTCGATGAAGCGTTGCACGATGTCCAAAGCGCCATCCGTTTCCACATTGAAACCTTTGGCCGTGAATCATTGGAATCCGAAAGTCCGGCTCTTTTCACTTGAGAACGAGAACGGGAGAGAATAGACTGCTGTCATGTCAAGCATCATGCTAAAAGACATTTCCGACGATCTTCGCGCACAATTGGAACAGGAGGCCGCCGCCAATTTCCGCACATTGGATCAAGAGGCATTGGCGCGACTCCAGCGCAGCTTTGACCTGGACCTGAACACGTCACGCGATCAGCAATGGATTGACGAGGCATTGGCCAGCGGCCCGGCCACGCCGCTGACGCAGGCGGAAATGGATCAAGTGCGCGACCGTGTTTTAGGACGAAACAAAGCCAGTTGATGCAAATACTCAAACGTCCGCAGTTTCTGCTCGACCTTGCCGGAGAATTAAACTGGCTGAAAGACAAAGCCGGAGCGGATGTTGCCGAGCGATGGTATCAAGGACTGTTGGACACGATTGAAGAACTCAAACAGCATCCGCATCTCGGACGCAAACGTCCCGATTTGAAACCGGCCGACATCCGATCATGGCGTGTAAAGCGATTTCCACGCTGGCTGGTTTTTTACCGGGCAGACGGTGAAAGTTTAATTTTCCTCCGGGTGCGTTACGGCATGATGGATTTGCCAAAATCTTTTGAAACGGAATGAACAAAGGCGGCTCAAATTTGTTCCCACACCCACCCCGCCGGCCTTG
>CAYPTV010000612.1:0-2024 GCA_964413505.1 uncultured Bifidobacteriaceae bacterium
CGCGCGACGCCACCACGAACCCGTCGCTGATTTTCAAGGCGGCGCAGATGCCGGACTATCAATTCCTCGTGGACAAGGCGGTTGCAGACAACAAATCGAAATTCAGCGGCAAGGAATTGCTCGCGCATGTCCTCGACGATTTGATGGTTTTGTTCGGCCTCGAAATATTGAAGATTGTTCCCGGTCGCGTTTCGACGGAGACGGATGCAAACTTATCTTTCGATACGGATGCGCTCGTCGCCAAAGGCCGTAAATTTATTTCTTTGTATGAAGCCAAAGGAATTCCGCGCGAACGCATCCTCATCAAGATTGCCTCGACGTGGGAAGGCATCCGCGCGGCGGAAATCCTCCAGCGCGAAGGAATCAATTGCAACCTCACGTTGCTCTTCTCGCTCGCACAGGCCGTCGCGTGCGCCGAGGCAAAAGTAAAATTGATCTCGCCGTTTGTCGGTCGCATCATGGACTGGTATAAGGCGAAGGAGAAAAAAGATTTCGCGCCCGCCGAAGATCCCGGCGTGATTTCCGTGAAGGAAATTTATTCCTACTACAAAAAATTCGGCCACGCGACGGAAGTCATGGGCGCGAGCTTCCGCAACGTCGGCGAAATTCAGGAGCTTGCCGGCTGCGATTTGCTGACCATCAGCCCGCAACTGCTCGGCGAATTGCAGAAAAGCACCGCGCCGTTGCCGCGCAAGTTGAGTCCCGAAATTGCGCGCGAAAGCAAAATTGAAAAAATTCCTCTCGACGAAAAGAAATTCCGCTGGCTGTTCAACGAAAACGCGATGGCGACGGAGAAAACGGCGGAAGGAATCCGCCTATTCAACGCGGACGCTGTGAAATTGGAGCAATTCATCGCTGCGAAGCTTTAATTCCTCGACTTGCATTTTTGCTTCTGCCAGCCTTGATTTATGGACACAGACGAGCGCGAGATTTTCCAGTTTTTGAAAGGCTGGGGCGCGGACTTCACGAACGCGACGGAAATTTGCCGCCGCGCTGGCGGCAAACAAAAATTTCACAAGGATCCGAACTGGGCCAAGCCGATTTTGATGCGCATGGAGGAGCGCGGCATTCTACAAAGCGATTCGCAGGGACGCTTTCGCATCAAGCCGCTTCCCAGAAAAGCCAAGCATACGCAGTGGGTCTCGCCAGACATCGCCAAAATCCTCCAAGAAAGCGGCGTGGCGCCGGAGGGTGAAGGCGGCGCGCTCGCCGGTGACGAGTATTACGACGGATTGTAAATGGCCGCCGCGCTCCTAGCCGCGTTGTTGTTCGCCATCTCCGCCATCTGCGGCTACCGCAGTTCCAGACAAATCGGCGGTGCGGAGGCGAACTTCTGGCGCATCGCGCTGGCGACACTTTGCCTCGCGCTGTGGGCGAACATTTTCGGCGGCGGACTTGCCGGCGCGGGCCTGCCGCTGTTCGTCGCCAGCGGATTTTTCGGCATCGGACTTGGCGACACCGGCTATTTCCAAGCGTTGCCCCGGCTCGGCAGCCGGCGCGCCGTGCTGCTCACGCAATGTTTCATCCCGCTCTTCGCAATACTGATTGAATGGCTCTGGCTCGACACGAAATTGACCGGCATGGAATTGTTTTGCGTTGCGGTCATCTTAACCGGCGTCGCCATTGCGCTTGCTCCCGGCGACCACGCGAAAATTCCGCGCCGCCAGTTGTGGATCGGAATTTTGTTCACGGCCTTTGCCGGATTTTGCAGCGCGCTCGGCGCGGTCTTGAGCCGCAAGGCGTATTTTGTCGCGCACGCGGCGGGCGAATTTCCCGACCCCGGCACGACCGGCTACCAGCGGGTCCTCGGCGGCATTTTGATTCCCGCAATCATTTTGCTGGTCATGAAGTGGCGTTCAGCGCACGCGCAAGGCGGCGTGTTCGAGGAGAAAACCTTTCAGATCTCTCGCGAAAAATGGCTGCGCATCTGGCCGTGGGTTTTTGGCAACAGCCTCGCCGGGCAGACGCTCGGCGTGACGTGCGTGCAATGGGCGCTGGAAAAAACGCCCGCAGGAATCGTCATG
>CAYPTV010000613.1:0-2014 GCA_964413505.1 uncultured Bifidobacteriaceae bacterium
ACATTTCATCTGCCCCACTCCATTGCGCACCCCGCACGGTTAAACAGCCGTTAACGACCGGCCTTTAATGTTTCCGCTTGTGCGCCAAAAGCCTTTTCCCAATCAATGCCAGGTGCTTCCATGCCGGCCACCATGTGTGTGGCAATGGACGGATGCGGAACCCAAAGCGTGTATTTCTTTCCGAACAAAATCTGCCGCCAGCAATAACGCCAGGCATAAAATATACTGCCGGCCCAAAAGGGACGGGTTGCTGCCCAGCGCACGAAGGCGATCGGATTGAACACGCGCCTTTTGGTCAACGCCATCCATTTGCTCAAGTCGGGACTGACCCGGCCATAAGAAGCTAGAAACACGCTCCGGCATTCGTGGAGTGTCCGTCGGGTCGTTAAAAAGGTGTGCGTCGTGCTGAAACAGAGGTTCCAGTCCTTTTCCCCCACTGCCCGCGTTTTGCGCGGCAAATTGTGCAATTCAGTTGTGTAAATGTCTGGATGATCGTAGGGAGAAACAAAGTGGACGCCGGGGTTCTGCTTCAAAAAATTGACAGCCAGCGCGAACTGATCGGGCAGGTAAAAATAATCGTCTTCGGCCAGATAAACAATTTCCGCATCCGCCTGCTCCATCAAAAGGCGGGACTGTTCACGAAAGGTTGCCGCGTCGCCCACGCCCGGAAAGCGCACCAATACCAAATCTTCCGGCGACCATAAACGCGAAATCATTTCCTCGTAAGCTGGCGGACAATTGTCCAGCAAAACCCACAATTTGACCTTCAAGTTTCCCAGCGAAGCCTTGAAGGAATTTAGGCAGAGCTGGGTCAGCTTCAACTTGTCGTCGGCGAAAACCGGCGGGCGATGAGAGGACACCTTTGGATAAATCCGGTAAGCCACAGCCAGGTCATACTTGAATTCATTCATAATGGTTCCATCGCCGACAACATTCCGCGTTCTTGACCATCAAAACTTGCCATTTTAATGCGGTGCGTGTAAATCATACAAAATGAACAAGGCCTTTTACCAAGAAAAATTTGCCACCAGGCAATACGGTAGCGATGCTTATGATGTGAAGTCCCTTTTGCCGTTTCTGAACTTGCAGCCGGGTTTCAATTATTTGGAGGTTGGCGTCGGCACTGGGTGTTTTTTGCATGACTTCGTAAAAACTGCCAAGTTTAAGCCAAAACGGATTTGCGCCGCTGATTTAGAGAACAATCTTCAGGTAACGGCGACCGAACTGGGTGTTCCTTTGGAGTTTGAGCGAATCAAACTCGGGGAAGAGACGCTGCCTTATGCCAGCCACGCGTTTGATGTGGTGGTTTGCAATCATGTGTTGGAGCATGTTTTTGAAACCGAAACCGCCTTGCGCGAATTGTTGCGGGTGACAGCCCAAAATGGTCTTTGTGTGGTTAGTGTGCCAAACCTTGCTAATTGGTGGAGCCGCTTTTCTCTCCTGTTCTGCGGCGAGCTTCCTCTCGGCCTTGAAACAGGCACGGAATCAGGCACGGATGGCCTGACCCCATACTTGCGACACCGCTTTGATGGATGCAAACCAAGCGGCCACATCCGCGGTTTTACGCCGCGCGCCCTACGTGACATCTGTGAACGTTGCGGCTTTCGAGTTATTGGCTGGTGGAACCAGAATCTTGGCTGGCGAAACAAACTATTGCAACCGAAGATGGGAATCGTGTTGCAGGAAAAGTGACAATTGCCCCTGTGGATTGCGTGTTGGATGATGGCAATTCGCCAACTTACTTGGTCTGAAGATCCACGCGCGGTGGGCCGAGTTTCTGCCAGCGTTTCACCTCATCCCAGCGGTTCAGGCGCAGTTTGAAAAATCGCAGCATCCAGAAATCGGAACGTTTGCGAAACGCAGCGACCTGTTTCCGCTGCCGCCAGACATGCCCACGCAGCCGCCAGCAGTCGCGCAGCACGTTCCAGAAACTGGCCCGCGCAAACGACCAGCGCCGCAGCAGCAACGCGCCGGCCAGCGATTCCAAAAACAGCAGCGCGAGGAGCGGAAGGAT
>CAYPTV010000614.1:0-2011 GCA_964413505.1 uncultured Bifidobacteriaceae bacterium
ACTGGGTTCACGTCCGCGACGTTGCCGCCGGACACATCCTCGCTGCGCAAAAAGGAGCCATCGGAGAGCGCTACATTTTGGGAAATGCCCAGGGCAACTGGACGATGGAAGAAACGCTCGCCACGCTCGAAGAAATCACCGGCATCGCCGCTCCAAAGACAAAAATTCCGCACTGGATGGCGCTCGCCGCCGCGCATGTCAACGAAGGCACTTCTTTCTTCACAAAAAATCCGCCCAAGGCACCGCTCGCCGGAGTGCGCATGGCCAAGGAAAAAATGTGGTTCAATCCCGCCAAGGCCATCCGCGAACTCGGCCTGCCGCAGACACCGCCCAGGCAGGCCTTCGCCGACGCCGTCGAATGGTTCCGCAAGAACGGTTACGCCGAATAAATCATTAAACTACGAACAATCCGAAAATTGTCCGAACAGTCACGGTCAAAGTCACGAACAGCAAGGTCAATTTTACGACCGAACCGTCCAAAATCACGAACGGTGCCTGCAATTTCACGAACGGTGCCATCATTTGAGCGAATGGCGGCATTTTGAGCAAGAAATCAGTGAATTATGCACTTGAGACTCAAAATGTGCAGCGTCGAGGCTGTGCCACGGCCAAATTGCCGGCCACAAAACAGGCCGCATTGCGTTTCCATTGAATAAAGAAGGCATCTTGCCGACATTTTCCTGCATGGAAACTTCCTTCTCCACGATTTGAGCAAATCTTAATCCGCGACCGATGATACAATCAGCCAGCCGAGTCGAATCAAAACGGGCCACTCTGAAGCCGGAATTTTAGGGTTTAATAGCAGCGCGCCGGCGTAGCCAACGTCACCTTCCGTTGAGGCATTGCTGCGGTTGCAAATGTTCGATGGCGATGCCGATAATCGCGCGGTGAACAATCGCACGCCCGGCGAAAAGCGTCGTTAAAGCGGCTAATGGAGCTGAAGCCAGAGTTGAGGGCAACATCCACAATCTTCTGATCAGTTGTGGCGAGTAGACGCTGGGCGTGTGAAATCCGGTGTTGAGTGAGATAATCAATCAACGTCGTTCCAAATGCCTTTCGAAACAGGGTCATGGCGTAATTCGGATGGAGTCCGACTGCCCGACCAATAGTCTCGATGGTTATTCGTTCCGCATATCGCTGTGCAATGAGGCAGGCCATCTGTTCAACTTTATTCAATCCTCCATCGCTAATGACAACCCGATTTTTGCGGTTGGTCTTTTGCGCGCTGCCTGAACGATTTGCGCCCAAGGCAAACCTCAACAATCGAGCCTCCATCTCCAGCAACACCGCTCTCATAATGCCAGCGTCGCCTTTTCCAAGGTCTTTTTCCCACTGCGAAAATAATTGCACATCGGAACGCACATGAGTTTTCTTGCACTCGCTAACCACGCGGCCATGCAGCAGACAATGCACCAGATCATCCGGCAATTTACATTGGAGAAACCAGGCCAACGGTATCGTCGCCACAAAATACTCCGGTTCGTCACCATAACCAATGATTTGGTGCGGGATTGCTGCCCAGAAGACACTTAATTGCCCTGCCTCAATACGGATTTTTCGCCCACCAAGCAGATATGTGACCCATCCTGATTCTAGAAAATTGAGCTCAATTTCGTTGTGCCGATCGGGGCGGCGCATCGGCGTAGGATGCCAGCGCACACAGGTAAACCCGTAAGGCGCGAAGTCAGGTCGGCGTGAATCAAACGACTCCATAATGTTAGGATACAGGGATTATTTGCGCATTTAGGAGGAGTTTTGTCGAGAACATTGGAGTAAATTATGACCATCAAATGCCATTGTTTTTTGGATTGTGTGAAATCAAATTCATACATTGCTGCATTTCAGTTGTTCAAATTTGACCGCATGAAGATTACTCATTGTATTTTGCTATTCCTATTGACCGCTGCGCTCGTGTTGCAATACGCAAGCGCAGCCTGTTTCCCTGTGCAATTGCAATGCGACTTTTTCACCGAACCCTTGGGAATTGATTCGGCAAATCCCGGTCTTGATT
>CAYPTV010000615.1:0-2009 GCA_964413505.1 uncultured Bifidobacteriaceae bacterium
CGTTCGGCGATGTCGAGGCTGCTCATGATTTTGAAGCGCGAGGCCAGCGCGAGCTGCATCTGCTTGGGCGGCGGCGTGGCGTCCATGAGCACGCCGTCCACGCGGTAGCGCAGCCTCATGCTTTTTTCGAACGGCTCCAGGTGAATGTCGCTGGCGCGGTCCTTGATGGCTTGGACGATGATGAGATTGGCCAGCTTGATGACGGGTGCCTCCTCGCTGGACGCGGCGAGCTTGTCAAGATTGACCTCCTCGACGGCTTCCCTGACGGATTCGACGCTGTCGGCGTCCTCATCGCTCTGCTTTTGCGCGGCGTCAATGATGTCCTCCATCGTGCCGCCGCCCTTGGCGGAATCAATCGCGGTCAACTTGTCGGTGATGGCTTTTTCAGACGCGATGAGCGGGGAAATTTCCAGCTTGGTGATGCGCTTGACGTCATCGAGGGCGAGGACGTTCAACGGATCGGCCATTGCCAGGAACAATTTGTTTTCGAGCCGCGAAATGGGAATGACCTTGTGGTTATACTCGGTCTCGCGCGGGAGCAGTTCCGACATTTCGTCCGGAATGCTCATGCGGGCCAGGTTGATCGGCGGCACGTTCAGCACGCGCCCCATGCAAACGGCAAGGTCGGCTTCGCTGACGTAGGCTTTTTCGATGATGAGTTTGACAAGGCGCGCGCCCTGTTTTTTTTGCTGGTCGAGCAATTCCTCCACCTGGCCTGTGCTCAACAAGCCGTCCTCGACGAGCGCGTCGGCGATGCGTTCTCCAAATGATTTGACTTTGGCCATGGTTTAGCGGAATGCCTTGCGGATGGTCTGCATCAACTCCGGCGGCGACGAGAGATACCAGACCAGCCGGTGCGAAGTCGCCTCGGACAATTCCTTTGCCGCCTGCTGGTTGTAGGGATTGGCCGTCGCCACCAAAATGGACTTGCTCATCCGGTCGAACGGGATCACGCACCAGCGCCGGCAAACGTCCGCCGGAAATCCGCGCATCAAATCAATGTCCACGTCATACCGGTCCAGCGGCAAAAAGGCCGCGCGCGACCTGTCGGACAGCAGCTTGAGCGACGCATCCATCGCAAAAAGCCCCTTCTCGTTCAGCGTGTGGATGAACGGCTCCTCCACGTCCGTCGGCGAGGATGTCAAATCCGACGTGCGCCAGCACAAATCAAAATCCCCGGCGCTGATGAGTTTGCTCTCGACATAAATTTTGCGCATCATTTCCCGACCGTCATCCAAGGCCTCATCCGCCGCACGCGCCTTTTTGCGGTTTTTCGTGGATTCTGTCTGCTGCGTCAGCGCCGCCGGCTCCGCAGACGAAGATTCCACGGTCGCATTGCTGGCCTTGTCCTCGATTTTGCGCAAGGCAGTTTGCACTTCCACATCGTTCGGACGGCGCTGCAACACCGTTTCATATTCCAGAATCGCCGACGACAACTGCCCCATTTGCGTGTAAGCCTCGGCGATGCGCTTGGAAGTCTTGATCACGTCCGCCTCGCGTCCGAGCTTCGTGTAGGCCTCCTTCAAAATTTCCAGCGACTGACAGTCGTTCGGCTGAGACTGCACAATGACCTCGAACATCTCAATCGTCTGTTGCAATTGAGCTTCTTCACCCGGATTTAATGACACTTCCGACATGCGCTGAATTTAGTCGAGCAGTTAAAATAAACCGTTCCCACTCTACGCCTTCGCCCGCCACAACGCAACCGAAGAACATCCGCATCCCTTTAAACTTCGCGTGCGTCGCGCGCCGCTCTTGAATAAGATTTCCCGCGTGGAACGGCCAGCCCCAACCATGACACCCGCGCCCGGCGAACGCCTGCTGCGCTTCGTCGGCGATAAAATTCTTTTCCAGTTGCGCGCAGAAAATGCCGGCGTGCAAAAAAACTGGTCGGCCCGCCTGCGCACCAACCTTGGCCGCGCCGCCGCCCGGCGCAAAGAAATCCTCTCCGCCCATGCCGGCCGGGCGGTCGTCGCCAATTCCTCCTGGCGCGACGTGCCGATGCAACC
>CAYPTV010000616.1:0-2008 GCA_964413505.1 uncultured Bifidobacteriaceae bacterium
CGCACCGTGAACCTGCGCGACGCGCAGAGCATGATCTTCATGGCCGGCGCGAGCGCGCTGATGGTCGGCAATTATCTCACCACGCTGAACCAGCCCGTGGAAAAAGATCTCCAGATGCTCAAAGACCTCGGCCTCGATCCAAACTGGGACAGCCACGATTTCAGCGATCAGGAAGAAGGCGGGTGTGGATGTGGGAAAGAAAGTTGCGAAGCGGCACTTATTCAAAGTTGAACCGCAGAAATTTATTCTGAATTCTGTTAAGGATTGTCATATATTTCGCGCATAATTTCTAATTCTTCAAAATCAATCTTTGCTTTCAGAAGTTCGGGGAAATTTTGTTGCAGTGTCGAAAAGAAATATTCGGGCGTGTCTTTATCCCAAGTGGGGGAATAAGCATCCAAGGCTTCAAGAACAGCGCGAATGTTATTCTCGGAAGGCTTTTTGTAACGATGACCATGTGCAAAGTATAATTTGATTTGTTGCTCGTTCGTTCCTGCTCCTTCCATTTGATCTGGTGTTCGAAAAGTGTCTCGCCAAAACCAAAGGCGTTCGTTCCAAGCATCCTTCAAATACATTTTTGCATCCCCGATTTCGTCACTTTCAGCCGTTGTGGCCGAGCGTTTCGCCTCGTCATATTCTGAATGTAAATGGTAAGCGAGGTTTTTGTTCTCGTTCAGTGAATTCGTGTTCCCATTTATTCGCCTGTTTTTCTTCGCGGGCACGTTGTTGTTCTGGATTATTTAATAGCTGGTCTATTAACAGCGACGCTTCCGCAATGTTTATTTCAGGTGGCGGCGTTCCACCCAAATCTCGAATGAATTTAAGTTGCGCTTCAGTAGCTTTCGGCTTGAGAGGCGAGTGCAGCCAAGATTCCTGTCGCTTTTGCCTAACACTTTCTCGAATTTCCTTCGGCAATACTCGCTCGATTGCAAAATGAACTTCAAATGCTTTCGCCACCGTAAATTCACCAAAACGTTCTGGAACACTTGCGAGAAAGTTTATCGCAGGAATTTCAGCGTTGCTTTTCCCTCCCAACCACGCGTTCAACTGCTTGACTCCTTCTTCGGAAATCAAACCGCCACGCGTGATTTCACACAACAAGACAAGCAATTCTTTTCCTGCTGCCGTTTCACGCTGTGCCGGAGTAAGTGAAATTCTTTTGCCACGCTTAATTTTCTCTTGTGCTTCCGGCGTGGATGACAAAGTTTCTTGAGCACGCGGGGCATTCTCTGTTTTAGGAATATAAAGACGAACTTGCGAACCGCAGTGTGGACATTCGATGACAGCCGGATTTTCTGAATCGAAAAGCTCACACTCAAATTCAATTCCGCCAGAGCAAGATTGGCAATGACAGGTAACAAATTTGGCATTCGTGTTCACGAAGACAAGGCTAGGCAACTCTTTTCTCTGCGTCAATTCGCAGACCGTTGATTTTCCCAGCGCCATAGGCGCGACATCTTTGTAGAAACCCAAACCAAAAATTCCCCAGCCCCGTCGGGGCGGCATCAGCTTTGAGAATAGCCCAGCCTTTCAAGGCTGGGTCAACCGTTCAAACAAACCATCCAAGTCCCGTCAGGGACGAAACTCCTTGCAGACGGCCACCCCGTTTTCTGCCGTCCCTGTCGGGACTTTTAATTTCACCACGCGTTTAACCCAGCCTTGAAAGGCTGGGCTGTTTTCGGAAGAATTTGCCAGCTCGCCAATCCCGCCGGAAATCTCTGCAAAAGATGTAGCGTCGAGGCTGTGCCTCGACTTCACTTCTAAAAAAACCCTGTTTCCGGCCACAGGCCGGACACTACACCGAGCTTTGCGCGGCTTTTGCAGAGATTTCCATCGGTTTTTCACCTCAAGTGCACATGCAGGAGAAGCGCCCGCAGCCCGGATGATTTTATTAATGATGCGCCTCGGCGGACGCCGTTACGAACCGATCCGCAGCCAGAGCGGATTTTCCTCACGCTTGTGGCCCAAATCACGGCCACAGCTTTATTCAAACCCTGTAATTAAAAAA
>CAYPTV010000617.1:0-2006 GCA_964413505.1 uncultured Bifidobacteriaceae bacterium
TGCTGGCATAAACCTTCTTTCCGTCCGGCGAAACCAGCACGCACTGCGGGCGCGAGCCTTTGGGCAGCGTGATGACCTTGAGGAGTGTTTGGTTCACCGTATCAATCACATTCAATTCACCGACAGATTCAGAGGGGACGAACGCGCGTGAACCATCCGGCAGAAACGCGATGCTGCGAGGGCGGGGATGAACCACGATGTGCCCGATGATCTTGAAGGTCTCCGCGTCAATGGCGAAGACATCGCCGCCGGTTTCGCAGGTGATGTAGAAAACTTTTCCATCGGGCCGGACGCCCGCGCCTTCGGGTTCGCGCGTGACGGGGATGAAGGTCAAATTTTTCCCGGTATCGGTATCGAGAACGGTCGCGGCTCCAACGTCCTCATTGGAGATGTAAATGCGTTTGCCGTCCTTGCTGAGGGCAAATTGTTCCGGGTCGGAGCCGACGGGGATTTTGCGCAGGAATTTATCTTGCACGGGGTCAATGATGCCCATTCCGTCGGCGGCCTTGTCGGATTTGGCGTTGTCATCGTCGTCATCGTCGTGGCCTTTCACAAAAATGGGGTTGCCGTTGGTGTCGAGCGTGGGCGGCGCTTCAATCGGCGTGCCGCTCAACGCGACATAGACGATTTTTCCGTCGGGGCTGGCGTGGATGCCGCGGGGTCTTTTGCCGACGGGAATGGTGGTGGTGACGGTGAGGTCCGCGCCGTTGATGACGGTGACGGTGCCGGAATGTTCGTTGGAGACAAAGATGTGGTAGCCGCTGTTCGTCTGGCTTCTGGCTGGAGAAATCCAGAATAGAAGTGCGCCAGAAAGAATTGCGGCCGGAAGCATCTGTCGAAAACATGTTTTCATGGGAACACTTATCGCAAGAAATTTGCAAATTGCCAGCGAGAATTTCTGTCTTGCTGGCATAACTGAAATCAACCCAACCGAGACAGACGCGGTAATCACCCCGTCGCCCGCGCTCTCGACATCCGCATTGCGGGCGCGTAGCCTATATTCATGCGCGAACAATCCCTGAATTTCCTGCGGACTCTGGTCAACACGCCGAGTCCCACCGGCCACGAAGTCCGCGGCCAGCGCGTCTGGCTCGATTACGCCAGGCAATTCGCCGAGGAAACCTTTTCCGACGCCTACGGCAATTGCGTCGCCGTGCTGAACAAGGGCGGTTCGCCTCGGTTGATGCTCGCCGCGCACGCCGACGAGATTGCGATGTCGGTGAATTACATTTCCGAAGAAGGTTTTATCTACGTCCGCAAAATGGGCGGCGTGGACGCGGCCATCACCAAGGCGCAGCGCGTCGTCATCCATTCAAGCAACGGCGCGGTGAAAGGCGTCGTCGGCAACGTCGCGCCGCATCTGATGCGCGAGGAAAAAGAACCGAAGCCGCCGAAGATTCACGACCTGTTCATAGACATCGGCGCGGGCAGCCGCAAGCAGGCGGAAAAACTTATCCAGATCGGTGACCCGATCACGCTGGCGGATGAGTTTGATTTGTTGCGGAACAATCTGGCCGTGGCGCGCGCGTTTGACAACCGCATCGGCACCTTTGCCGTCGCGGAGGCGCTGCGGCTGCTGAAGGAATCGAAAATAAAACTGCACGCGGAAATTTGCGCCGTTTCAAACGTGCAGGAAGAGGTCGGCCTGCTCGGCGCGCGGCAGATCGCCTACTCGCTCAAGCCCGACGTGGCGCTCGTGGTGGACGTGACGCACGCGACGGATTATCCCACCGTGAGCAAGACGCAGCACGGCGACGTGAAAACCGGCGGCGGCCCGGTGCTGACGCACGGCGGCCCCAACCATTCCGAAATCGTCAGGCGGATCGAGGCCGTGGCGAAGGCGAAGAAAATTCCGTTGCAGCATGGCGCGATGTCGTCCAACAGCGGCACGGACACCGACGTGATTTTCTGGACGCGCGGCGGCATCGCCAGCGCGCTGGTCAGCCTGCCGAACCGTTACATGCACTCGCCGGTGGAGGTGGTCAGTTTGAAAGACCTCGTGCAAA
>CAYPTV010000618.1:0-2000 GCA_964413505.1 uncultured Bifidobacteriaceae bacterium
GAGCAAATAACCTCGATTGCGAAGCGGAAAACCCCGGTTTTATGGGGACTAACCGTGTGGAAATGGCTGGGGCTGGCAGGGTTATGCGGCCTACCTCGACCAGTTGGAACTCCAGGTGGATCGCAGTGACGGGAAGGGTTACGTGAACCTGACGTTCGACACCACGCCGGGCTTCACCGACCTCACGCCGTTCCCGGCCACCCCGACCAAATGGACCTACCGGGCCATTTACCGGTTGGATGAGGCGCAGGTGGGCCAATGGAGCAGCCCGGTGAGCATCATGGTGGGCGTCTGATTCCCAAACGCAAAACGGGGCTTGCTCCGGCAAGCCCCGTCGCGCGTCCGTCACAAAGTGACGATTGACAATAGCCCGCCGTTTCAACGGCGGGCCAGGGCGGTTACAATTAAATTGTGGCCGTGTTTTGCCAGTGCGCCTGAAAAGTTCCGCGAGGTTTTGGACTGCGGCAGCCCTCTACCGCTTTTGGGTTACCAGTCATGCGTGGGGAAAAGCGGCAGCGGACTGCCGCACTCCAAGACGCTGGCGCGCCAGCCTGTCAACCCAATCCAGCTTTGCCAGCCAGGGTATTTTTGAAACCGCTCTAATCTTCTTAAATATCTTTCGCCAGCGCGGGCGACATGAATCCGAGGAGTTCGTGTGATGTGAGCATTGGGGAAATTATTTGAGCGGCTTACAGTTTATTGCGAGCTATTGGTTGCCGTCATTTGACTTCTTCCGAAGAAAAAGCGCTAAAACCGATATAATTTGTATTGCTGTCGTAAATTATACTCAACGAGCCATCCCCTTCGGATGCCTCCTTGATTATTCCGAGCATATCATAAAGAGTTTTTGAAGGCAGTTTATCATATAAATTTGGGGGATAAACATATACAAATGTATTGCCTCTTTTATGGAAAGCTATTGTATTCTTTTCATCTTGTATCATTAACTCCGTCATCGCAAGCGGCGGTCTAACCAAATCAAATGATTGAAGGTCGTTTGGATAGGCTTTGAGAAGAATTTTTCTCATTTCTTCTCGATTGGTTCCAATCGGTATGTTTGAAATAACTTTGACAACTTCATGAATTGACGGCCTACAGCCATTTACGACCACTATTAGAACCATCAAAATAAATAGCGTGAAAATAATTCTGTGACTTGGAATTTTCAAATTTTGTTTCATAGTGACGACCAGATTGCACCCATCAGATTGTCGTAAGCGAGATTTTATTCTTCTTCGCAATCTGCGCGCAGACTTCCTGTTCCAGCAGCAGCGTCCGGCCGGATTCGAGCGCGAGCACGGCCACGCCGGACGCCGCGCAGGTCTCCAAGGTTTTGGTCCCGATGCACGGGATGTCGAACCGCATGTCGTGGTTGAGCTTGGCCACCTTCACGGCCACCGCGCCGCCGTCCCTGCCGGCCAGCCCGCCGCCGCGCGCGAGGCATTTGTCCGTGCCTTCAAACGCCTCCACCGCCAGGATGACGCCGTCCTTCACCACCACAATCTGCCCGATCTCCAGCCGCGAGATTTCCTTGGCCAGCCGGAAGCCGAACTCCACGTCCGCCTTCTGCGCGGCGGAAATTTTCGGGCCGAGCTGAAAATCGCCGGAGGGCATGAGCGGTTTCAACCACGGCGTGGCCTCGATGAGTTCCACGCCGTCCTTCTTCAATTCATCGCCGATGGCGCCGAAGATGGTGTGGGCGTTTTTTTCCCTGAGCCGGAAGAGCATTCCCATGGCGCGCAAATCAGGCCGGACGTCGAAGAGGTTTTTTGGCGCGACCTGCCCGGCCATGACGCATTGCGTGACGCCGCGGTCGGTGAAGGCGGCGATGAGCTTGGAAAGCTGGCCGACTTTGATCCAGACGATGTCGTCCACGAGGTCGGCGAGGGCGGGGTCGGTCTCGTTGTCAAAGGCGACGGCGACGATCTTTTTCACGCCAGCGGCGCGTGCGAGCCGGGCGAGTTCCAGCGGGAGCGAGCGGTTGCCGGCGATGAGGCCGA
>CAYPTV010000619.1:0-2000 GCA_964413505.1 uncultured Bifidobacteriaceae bacterium
GAACTCGTGCATCGGGAGCATTGCTCTGAACACACGCGACAATGGCGTCTGTTAAAGGTTTGTTGGCACTACCCCTGCCAAGGCCATAATTATCAACATAAATAATCATTCCATTCCAATTTGTGTAAGCTGTAACAGTAAAATCCGCATTTCCTTTCCGTAGCGGCGCATACCAGAACCCTGCCGCATACGGAAATTCTTCCTGTCTCGCCGCTGTAAAGCCAAGGCTCACGAGCAGAAGATTCAAATCAGAACGAACAAGCTCTGCTTTTTCGTGAGACAGTGAAATGCAATTCACCTGACTACTCGTCAACGAGGAACAACCTGTAACGCATAATGCGCCGCTCAAAACGAGCGCGAGGCAGAGGATGGGTTTGGAGTTCTTCACTTTTGATAAATTTTAATGTTCCGATAAAAGACTTCCATTTTCTGGCTTGGCCTGACTTGGGCATAGACGCCGCACTTGAAATGCCATTCCTTCCCGCCATTGTCTTTGGTTGTCAGCGCCAGCTTTCCGTTGATGAAGATTTGAATTTGATGCGTGGCGACATCATGGGTCACGTCCAGATGAAACCACTGGCCGTAAATGTTCGATAAAAGCGTTTCACTCTCATACCGTTTCAAGCTGCCGTCATAAACCCGCAGTTGCAACGAGGTGGCGCGCTCATCTGCGCCGAAAATTTGCATGATTGTGACGCGGCTCGTGTTCGTCACCACCAAGACATCCGCTTCAAACAAATGCTCGCCGGAAGTATATTTGTCAAAGGACATTTCCGTGCGCGGCGGACGTTTGCTCGATTTGGTGTTCGGCTTGTCCGTGGCAAAGACCCAAAGATGATGCGTGTCCGTTCCGGCGTCATAAGCATAGCGTTCGGCATGTTTCAAATCGTAAGGGGATTGAATCTCGAAATGCAGTTTTTCAGGTGTCCAGCCAGTCGTAAGATCACTGGCTGGTGCGGAAATTGAAGTCAAACCGCCGCTCAAAACGAGCGCGAGGCAGAGGAGGAGTTTGGGATTCATGGATTGGGATACAAGGTTGGTTCAGAATGAGCAGCACAATTCGTTGCGATAATGTCGTCGGCTTCTTTCCAGCCTTTTACATCATCGGCGGCATTATAGCGGCTATATAATCCAAATAGATATTTTTTATTGTGCCACATTTCGCTAATCATGCCGCCAGCGTAAGGAAAGAACAAACCGTCTTCTTCTTCTTTCCATTGTTTGTGAGTGAACACCATAATTGAAATGTCCTGATATAAATCGTTCGTTCGCCACAGCGGGTGACGTAAAACAATCCTTGGGCCACGTTCTGTTCCAATCGCTTTGTCCGTTGAATCAGAGGGTGATTTAGTTAGCGGCGCATCCCATTCGTCCATCACAACCGAATACCCTTTCCAACTTTTCGGCAAATAAAATGTGAAATCATATTGCGGGTTATAGTAACGAATTGGCAAACCGGACAATTGATTCTTGTTCGCAGTTGCACAACCAAACAAACCGCCGCTCAAAACGAACGCGAGGCAGAGGATGAGTTTGGGTTTCATGGTTCGCCGTTCAAATACTTGCTAGACTGTCGTGAAATTGAATATTTCGGCCAACGCGAAAAATAAAAGATCATAAACAAACCAAGCGATGCCAGTTGCCAATATGCCAAGCGCAAATGAAATCAGCAGTCGTTTTCGCGCCGTGCCTATAAATCGTAGCCGATAATAAATCGTCCAAGTATAACCGAATACAAATACGATAATCCGCAAGTTTCTGTCCCAAGGCCAAATCGGTTGCCAAATGCGGCCAGCTCCGAGACTGGCGTGCAATAAAACGCACAGAAAAAATGACAGGAAAACGCACAGAATTGTAACCAGCAACAGCCGGAGAAATAATCCAGCAAACCACCAGAGTTTAGATTTTGAACATTCAGTCATTTGTCATTTTAAGTCTGACATGAAATTAAACCGGCTCGTTCATTTTGCCGCTCAAAACGAGCGCGAGGCAGAGGATGA
>CAYPTV010000620.1:0-1994 GCA_964413505.1 uncultured Bifidobacteriaceae bacterium
ACAATTTTCTTCGCGAGTTCAAGGCAGACGTGGTTAAGCGCAGCTTGAAAAATTCCGAACTCCAAATTCCGAATTCCAAATTTCTTGTTTCCCGCCAGTCCATTCGCCAAAACCAAAACCGTGTCATTGGTGCTCATGTCGCCGTCCACGGTGATGCGGTTGAAGCTGTGCGCCACCGCTTCATTCAGTGCCGCCTGCAAAACTTTCGGGTCAATTGCCGCATCCGTCGTGATGAAACCCAGCATCGTTGCGTGTAATCCGCCGTGCGGCAAAGCCGCCGGTCGCGCGCCAGTGCCGCTCATGCCGGGCTGGATCATGCCCGCGCCTTTGCAAATGCCACCGATGCGAACGGTTTTGCCGCCGAGCTTGAATTCCACCGCGATCTGCTTCGGCTTGGTATCGCTCGTCATGATCGCCTCGACGGCATTGTCGGCATGTTCAACAGTTGACCCCAGCAACGTCGCGACCTCGATGATGCCGGCGCGAACATTGTCCATCGGCATGGTCACGCCGATGCGCCCGGTCGAGCCGACGAGCGCCGAGCCGGTCGGCAAATTCAATGCGCGCTCGGTGAACGAAACCATTTCACGCGCATCGGCCATGCCTTGTCTGCCGGTGCAGGCGTTGGCGTTGCCGGAATTCACAACCACAACCTGCGCGGTGCCATTTTTCATGCGCTCGACGCAGACTTTCACCGGCGCGGCGCAAACCTGATTCGTAGTGAACATGCCCGCGATGGTCGCCGGCGTTTCGGAAACGATCAACGCGAGATCGCGCTTCAAACCTTTGTTGGAACCTTTGCCGGTGCCAAGCTTTTTGATGTCGCAAAACACGCCGCTGGCGGAAAAGCCTTTTGGCGCGACAATGGAACCGGGGATTTCTTTAATTCTTTTCTTCATTTTGTAAAATTGCGAATTCAGTTTTTAATTTTGAATTTTTAGTTTTGAGTTGAAAAGAAAATTGCAGCCCAACTAAGAATTAAAAACTCAAACCTAAAAACTTTTTTCCGCCTCAATCTCCAGCCGCACCATGCGGACGTGGACTTTGCCTTCCGCATCCGGCGGATGCTTGGCGAGGTAGCGCTGCGTGACGGCGGCGATGAATTCCTCGCGCAAATTCTCCGGCACGCGCTGGATGAACGGCAGCCAGGTGGTCCGCAGCCAGGTCGCAAAACCTTCCGCGCCCTGGTAGGTCGCGTCTTTCGGCGTGAGTTTCAGCAGCTTGACTTCAAAACCTTGTTTCGGCAGCCATTTTGCGTAATTGGCCGGCGCGTAAAAAAAATACGGCAGCGGCATTTTGCGGAAATACTGGCGCCAGCGTTTCAACCGCATCTCCGGCCGGAGCGCGAGAAAAACCTCGTGGGCATTGCCTTTGCCGCCGCAGGAAACCACCAGCCGGCCGCCGGGCTGCAACACCGAGGCCGCGCCGCGCAAAAAATTTTCGTGATCGTCCACCCAGTGCAGCGCGGCGTTGGAAAAAATCAGGTCGAACTTTTCCCGGAAACGGATTTCCCGCGCGTCGGCGATTTCAAATTTGAGATTTGCAATTTTCGCCGGCGGAAATTTTTGGCGCGCGAAGGCGATCATTTCCGCCGAAGCGTCCGCGCCCGTCACCGCGCCGCGCGGCACGGACCGCGCGAGTTCCGCCGTGATTTTGCCGTCGCCGCAGCCGAGATCGAGAATATGCTCGTCGCCGCGCAGGTTGAGCCTGGCGATCAGTTCCCGCGCCCAAGTCTGCTGGACGACGGAATTGGCCGCGTATTCGGCGGCGTTCCACTTCGTGGCTGAAGCTGGCTGGCGCGGCGATTTCAAATCTGAAATTTGAGATTTCAAATCAAACCAAGCCCGCGGTTTCCGGCCAGCCGCAGATGAGGTTCAGGCTCTGGACGGCCTGGCCGCTGGCGCCTTTGACGATGTTGTCCTCCGCGCTCATCACGATGAGCCGGCCGGTGCGCGGGTCAAGCCGCCAGGCGATTTCGCAGACGTTGGTGCCGA
>CAYPTV010000621.1:0-1989 GCA_964413505.1 uncultured Bifidobacteriaceae bacterium
GATGGCGGTCTGATATTCGCTGATGGCCTCGTCGGTCCGGCCTTGGTTGAGGAGGGCGATGCCAAGGTTGATGTGGGCTTCGGCGTCATCCGGATTGAGACGCATGGCCTGCTGGTATTGGGTGGTCGCTGCGGCAATTTCGCCTTGGTTGAAGAGGGCGAGGCCCAAATTGTTGTGAGCCAGCCAGCAGGCGGGATTCTGGTCAACGGTTGTTTGCCAGAGGGTTTCGGCGGTTTGATAAACCGACGCCTGTTGCCATGTCAGAACACCAAGCGTTGCCAGCAACGTCCCGCCGAGCAGCAGATTCAGAAACGCCCCCAGCTTTCCCATTCTTCCCGCCGCCAAAGTGAGACCGGCCGCCACAAGCGCAATCGGCCCGACGATTGAAAAATACTGCCAGTGATCCGCCACCAATGAATAGCGAAAGTAATAAATGTTGAGAAAACCAAGCACGGGCAGAAGCATCAATATCGCGTAGCCAAGTCCGAACAGCGGTGCTCTTCCCCACGACTTCCGGTGTTGCCAGAAGACCAGAAGCGCAGCCACCAGCAACAACCCCGGCACATACGATAGCGCGGCTGCCGGGTCAATCTGCCAGAACGGATAAATGGGGATCAAATGCAGCGGCAGCAAATCCTTGCCAAAATAAAACCACACCGCCCAGCCCGCGCCCGCCAGTCGTGACCAGAAACTGTCCGTCCGCACCACATCGTGGCCGATGGAGACGTGATTTTGAAACCAGACGGACACCAGGCCCAGCAGGAATGCCAGTAAAAAAAATGGGATGGTGCGCCGGAAATCCTGCCATGCCACATGGTCGCGCCGCCACCAGGCGATGCCCAGCAGCACGAAAGGCAGCGGTGCCACTTCAATTTTGCTTAACAAGCCAAGAAGGAACGCGCCCAGAGCCAGTCCGTAATATCGCCGCCGCCCCGTGTCGTCAAATTTCAGATACCACAAGAGCGACAGGGCGAAGAAAAAGAACGACAGCGTGTTTTTCAACTCCGCAATCCACGCAACCGATGCCACATTGACCGGATGC
This sequence comes from uncultured Bifidobacteriaceae bacterium, assembly GCA_964413505.1. Classification (GTDB taxonomy): domain Bacteria; phylum Verrucomicrobiota; class Verrucomicrobiia; order Limisphaerales; family UBA11358; genus UBA11358. The sequence goes on from CAYPTV010000621.1 coordinate 1,043, forward strand.
AGCGCGAAGATGGCCGCCGCCAGCAACGCCCCCGGAATTTTTAATCGCGCCAGCAGGCGCCAGAGAAGGATCACATTCACCGCGTGCAGGAGCACGTTGACAATGTGGTAGCCGGCGGTGTTCATGCCCCAAAGCCGCCATTCGACCCAGAACACCGAGGACATCACCGGTAAATAATCCGGTGACTTCGTCGTGAACCAGATATGATACCAGCCGTCATGAGCTTTGATGAGCGGATTCGCCGTCAATAACACGTCGTCGTCCATGATGAATCCGGCGTGCCACACCGGCAAGTAGGCAAGCATCGTTACCAGAACCAGCAATCCGGCCGGTAACCACGCCGGATAACGCGACCGCGCGGCGACGGGAACAGCCGCTTTTTTTGGTGCGGGACGGGTGATTTTCTTGGCCATGAGTTGAGCGAAGATTAAAGAAACATTCTACCGGCGTCAATTCGTCCGCACTCGCATTTTGATTTCAAATAATCTGAAACTCTGTCTTTGACAGTGCCCTAGTTTGCCGACGGAGCGCGGGCTTTAGCCCGCTTCAATGCCCTGATTGCTTTAAATGGTGAAGCGGCATAAATGCCGCGCTCCGAAATCAGGACGCTGCCCTGTCTTTGACAAGCTTTTCAGTTGTCAGTCGCAGATGAATTATTAAAAATCTGCGTTCATCTGTGAAATCTGCGGATTCAAGGCACAAAAGCCCTATTGTCTGTCTTGTGCATAATCGCAACTTTTTTGCGGGACTATGTAGATGACAAACTAATGAGGTAAAATTGGTAGGGCGGGCAGTCCTCTGCCCGCCGAACGCGGGGTTTTGCAACAGGCGGCGCGCACGGAGTGACGCGCCCTACCCAGAAAGTTTGTTTTCTGCATAATTCCACTTTTTTGTGGGATTATGCAGTTGAGGGAAGTAAGACCCGACCGGGCGTGTCTTCAATTTGC
>CAYPTV010000622.1:0-1986 GCA_964413505.1 uncultured Bifidobacteriaceae bacterium
CTGGCATTTTCACTGGCACTTGCCTCCTCTGGTTTTTCCATCTTGTTGAAAACAAATGCTTTACAAGATGGCGGAAGGGGTGGGATTCGAACCCACGGTAGGATTGATCCTACTCCTGATTTCGAGTCAGGTGCATTTAACCACTCAGCCACCCTTCCAGCCTTTGATTCTATTGGTTTAAGTTAGATTTTTTAATTTCTCACTTGACTTTTGTAGCCTGATTTTGTAGCCTGTATTCATGCAAACGATTACAAACACAAAAAACCAGATAACTTGGCAAAAGTCGTCAGTGGCGAATCTTTACTCATACGCCCCGACTGGCGTTTATTATGCCAGACCCAGAATCAAGGGCAAGGTTAAGGTGAAATGTCTGAAAACCGACAAGTTGACAGTGGCAAAACAGCGTTTGGCAGACTTTTTACGCGAGGAACACCGCAAGGCGGAATCAATGGACAACACCGCCGCCGGAAAATTGAAATTTGGGGACGCAGCGGAAACTTTCAAGTCACGTCTGGCATCGGCAAAAGATTTGAAGCCACGCTCAAAAGAATATCGGCTAGAACGATTGAACGCCTTGCTCCGCACTTGGCCGAATCTCGAAATCATGGACATCGGAAAAATCCGCAAGTATGACTGTCAGGAATGGGCGAAACGATTCGGTAAGGATTCCAGCGCACAAGCATTTAACAATACTGTCGGCACGTTGCGAATGGTTTTGGACATCGGTATTGAGTTTGGCGCGTGTTACGACAATCCCGCGAAAACAATCAGCAAGCATCGTGTCCGCCAGAAGCAACTGGAACTGCCAAGCAAGCAACAATTCATTGACTTGATTAAGGCCATTGAAACCACGGATGGCGGATGGAAGTATCGTTGCGCCGACTTGGTTCGTTTTTTGGCGTATGGCGGATTCCGAAAAGGTGAAGCCAGCAAAATTACATGGGCAGATTGTGACTTTGGAAAAAATAAAATTCGCGTTGCGGGGGATGCAATCACGGGAACAAAAAACTGGTTGGTTCGTCATGTTCCGATGATTGACGAAATGAAATTGCTTTTGGAACGACTCCGCAAGGAACGGCCAGAAGCCAAGCCGTCTGATGCTGTAATGGAAGTTTTCACCTGTCAGGGTGCTTTGACGCGCGCTTGCAAAACTGTCGGCATAAAACGCATAACACACCATGACTTGCGGCACTTGTTCGCTACACTTTCCATTGAATCCGGCGTGGACATTCCTACCGTTTCTCGTTGGCTCGGTCACAAAGACGGTGGTGCATTGGCAATGAAAGTTTATGGTCCCACAATGCTAGTTCCTACACAATCGAGTGCGTTGGTCGCATACTCAAAATCGCAGTAGTTAAAAATACTTGTTCCGCCATTGTGCAAGGAAATGGTGTTCCAATACTGGGTGTTATTAAGGGCTTCAAATGTAATGTGCTGCGAAGATGTTCCCACCGCTTGAATTCCGCCGTTGACGGTGATGGAATTGCCCTGACCAATAAACACAATGACGCCTGCCTGAATTGTCAGTGATTGCCGTGCGGCACGCGCACTGTGTGACGTGGTTCATAAAAATCCCGTTGCTCTGGAAGATTGTCGGCTTGTGGCCAAAGATGCTATCCGACAGGGACTGATCCTCGATAATGAAATCAAGGCGGCGAAGGCAAATCCGAAATTCGCCGCCTTTGCCAAGAAACTGTTTCCATGAATCGTTACAAGACCGCAACCGCGCTTCGTCGCGCTCTTGAAGATCGGCTGATGATTCTGGTCGGCAAGGTAGGCGGTGAAATCCAGCGATTCCGCCGTCAAAACGAGTAAAATGAAGTCGCAGAAAGTTAAGCTTGACATAATGCGTAAAAGCCTTATAGGCAACATATCAGCGATGCTTTAGGCCGTTGATTTCGAGGAGCTTTTAAGTTGAAAGGTTGCGCAATCGTCCGTCCGCATCAACTTGGCGATGCGCATCCGGCCACACCGCTGACCGTGTTG
>CAYPTV010000623.1:0-1977 GCA_964413505.1 uncultured Bifidobacteriaceae bacterium
CCAGTTCGTCCAGAGAGCCTTCGGCATAAGAAATGAATTGAACAAACTCTCCGGTCGTGTTGCGCGCCTGTCCCTCGGCGATATTCGAAGGAATGGAAACCGCCGCGCGCCGCATCTGTGAAACCAAACCAAACTTTTCTTCAGCCGGAAATCTGGCCGTGATTTTGTATGTTTCCTTTGCCAGCACCACGCCCTTTTGCCACACAAGCAAATCACGGTAGCTTTGCGCACCGCTCTTCCTGCTCACACCCGCTCGATTTGAATTCTCATCACTCATAACTTGTCACTCGTCACTGGCCTTCATGTGACTTGATACTCCGGCGTGGACATCACGAGCCGGATGGCCGTCAAGATGTCCGCGTCATTCGGTTTTTCCTTTGAATTGAGAAAGTCGCGCAGCGCTTTTTCCTGCTCGCCGTTGAGCGTGGATTGCAACAAACGATGTTGCAGCGAGGCCACCATCTCGTCCTTGCTGGCGCGCTCTTCGGGCGTGAGAATCTTGTCCAAGTTCACGCCGCCCATGCGGACGCGCTCCAACACCCTCATCGCCCGCTCGCCGCCGGCACCACCCGGCTTTTTGGCAAAGTCATTCGCGGTCAATGGCGGCATCGTGCCTTCCACCAGCGCCTGCGCGTCGTTGTAGCGCGTCAACAGCGTGTTCGTCGTGATCCAGGTGATGCCGCCGTCCCATCCCTTGACGTTCGGCGGCGCGAACAGATCCTGCCCGAGCTGCTTGAGCATCCCGTAGCTCGCGAGCGTCGGCGGCATCTCGCATTCCAGCATCTTCACGCTGCCGATGAGCCATTGCACCGGGCTTTTCACCTGATTGCGCACAATGTCGTCGCCGTAAAACTCCTCGCTCATGAACATCGTCCGCAGGAACGGCTTGAACTCGTTTCCGCCCGACCGGAACACATCCGCCAGCGCGTCGTTCAACTTGTCCGTCGGCGGCTGGCCCGCAAAATAATTCCACAGCTTCCCCGTGATGAACCGCGCGGCCTGCGGCTGCGCCACGATTTGCGCGATCACGTCGTCACCTTCGAGATTTCCGGTGAGGCCGAGGAATGTCTTCGTGCCGGTGTCGTGATAAAACGGACGATAGACATATTTCTCGTCGAGCCGGTCCAGCGACCAGCCCGTCAACGCCCGTGCGCCCTCGGTGATGTCGTGCTCGGTGTAATGGCCTTCGCCCAGCGCGAACAGCTCCATCACCTCGCGCGCAAAATTCTCGTTCGGATGGGCCTTCTGGCTTTGCGCCTGGTCGAGCCAGATGAGCATCGCGGGATCCTTGCCCGCCTCGAGCAGCAGCCGCAGCCAGTTGTCCGTGGCCAGACGGCGGAACAGCTCGTTCTGACGCCACATATAATATGCGTCGCGCACCTTTTCATAGCTTGTTGCAAAATGCCCGTGCCAGAACAGCACCATCTTCTCCTGAAACGGCCTCGGCCCGTTCGCCATGCGTTGCAGCCACCAGCCGCGCAATTCCAGCATCTGGCGCTGTTGAAGCTGTTGCTGCTGCTGTTGAAACGCCTTCTTCGCCTCCGGCGTGCCCGTCTGGTTCACGTCGCGGATATGCGCCTGCCGCGCCGGATCCGGATTAGCCCAGTCGGGATTAAGCCATGGATCGTGAATTTTCTCAAAATCTATCAAGGAAGAAATCGCCTGATCATGGCCGAGGTCGGCCAGGTTTTGAATCTCGTCCGGCGAACCGCCGAAACCCGCGCGGTTCAGCAAATGCGCGGCCGATTCCAGATGCCAGTCATCGTTGGAAAGGGGTTTTAACATATAACATCAGACGTAAAACAAATCGCACAAGTTTCACACACAGCAAATTTTTTAATGTATAAAATTAGTTTTTCGTATGGACGCGGCGAGAACTCGACCATTAAAAAAGCTTTGACACTTTTCATCGTTTGCATCAATTTATCCGCATCCGTTGATTTGACGGACTCATGACGAGTGGTCGAGGGACTGGCC
>CAYPTV010000624.1:0-1973 GCA_964413505.1 uncultured Bifidobacteriaceae bacterium
GAACTGGCTTATGGCGATCCGCCGAAGGAAATCCTCAAGTGGGTCGGGCAAAAAGGATGCGATTTGATTGCGATGGCCGGACACGGCCACCGGCTGTTCGGAGACATCTTCCACGGCAGCACCATCACCCAGGTCCGGCACAACACGACGATTCCAATCCTCCTAGTCCGCACGCCAAAAAAATAATTTCGATTTCCGTGGCAGCCGGCGTGAGCCAGGCTCATTCATTTGGCACCTGCCGATTGAAATCAGAACGGACTCACGTCCGCTGCTACGATTCATCATTTGAAATCCGCCGGGCGCTCGACCAAATGCAGCAGGTTTCCTCGCCAATAAGCCTGCGGCGCGAGATGGCGAAATGAACTTCCAATGTCGCTCCGCGACCACCGGATGCCCGGAATCCATTTACCCGCCGTTACCGGCGAGGAACCTCGTTTAACACGTTCCCCACGGCTTGCGCCGTGGGCTGTTATCTATTGTTTGGACTTTGGAGAAATGCCCTAAACCTTCTTCCTTCGCCAGCCGGCGATGAACATTCCGTTGCCTTCCAAATCCGACGGCCAGATAAATTGTGTAGCAGCCGACGTAAGTCGGCTCTGGCTTCCCTTCATTTCTGCCAACATCATCGGCTCAAACTCCGGCTGGCTCGCATTGAAGGCGGCCACCACCTCCGCCGTCTCCGCCTTCGACAATGTGCAGACGGAGAAAATCAATTTGCCGCCGGGCTTCACGCTCGGCGCGACGTTTGCCAGCAAGTTTTTTTGAATGGCCGACAACTCGCGCACGTCGTTTTCGTCCGTCGTCCAGCGCGCCTGCGGATTGCGCTGCCACGTCCCGATGCCGCTGCACGGTGCGTCCACCAGCACGCCGTCGAACCTGGTCTTGGTCGGCAATTTTTTGCCGCCATCCCAATACGCCGAGCGATAATTGAAAACCTTCGCCCGCCCGGCCCTCCTTTTCAATTTTGTCAGACGCCATTCCGCGCGGTCGCTCGCCCAGAGCATTCCCTTGTTCTGCATCAGGTCGGACAGGTGCAGCGTCTTGCCGCCCTCGCCCGCGCAGGTGTCCCACCACGTCTCGCCCGGCTGCGGCGCGCACACCAAACCCACCACCTGCGACGCGATGTCCTGAATCTCAAACTCGCCAGCGTGAAATTCCGGCGTCTTGAACAAATCCTCCTCGCCGCGATACAGCAACGCATCCGGCAACAACTCGCTGACTTCCGCGCCGATCAATTTTTCCGCCAATGCCTGCGCCTGACCGCGCTTGGACCGCAGCCACAATTTCGGTTCGCGCTGCAAGGAACGCAGCCAGTCATCGTTCACCGCCATCGCCTCCGCCGTCCACGGAGGAACCGCCTTGGCGCGCAGGTCGGCCAGCGGGATTGCGGACTCGTTTTCCTGAAACTCCCGGTTCAACCGCAGGGCGAGACGCATTTTTTGCTCCACGCCGCGCTCGTCCCGCAGCCAGACGTGCCAGCGATAATAAATGAACACCGTCCTGGCCACTTCAGTGGCGTCGAACGGCGCGAGGTCGCGCAGGGATTTCAGGACTTCGCGCAACGCGGCGTCGGCGGGCTTGTCCTTGCCGGTCTGGCGGATGACTTCCGCCGCGATCTCGTGAACGGGATGAATCACAGCCCGCAGCATAACCGATTGAACCGCGTCAGCACAACGCGGACATGAAACCGACCGGCCAGCAATCGTCCCATCATCCTCGTCCTCATCCTCGTCCTCACTTTTATGTGGGAAGTTTGACGATGAGGATGAGGATGAGAAGGAGGATGATTAGACGGAAACCGCCTAAACCGTTGAAAATCAAGGAAAGTCAGCTTTAGACTTACCGGCATTGGGCTTGGACTTTCCGGCAAAAGTCTCTGACTTCGCGGCAAATGTCTCCGACTTTCCGGCATCCGTCACTGACTTCGCGGCAAATGTCTCCGACTTTCCGGCAAAAGTGTTAGACTTCGCGGC
>CAYPTV010000625.1:0-1968 GCA_964413505.1 uncultured Bifidobacteriaceae bacterium
GGCTGGCGGAACGGAGTTCTGGCGGGCCGGAGCAGATAGTTTCGGATACAAACATAGTCCCATACCGCCTCCCCGATAGACGTGCAACTCGCGCTCGGCGAACCCGGTAAGTCAACTTCGATGACACATTATCTGGAGGCAACGATGAAAGTTTTACGAAGTCGGTATGCACTCGCAAGCATCCTTCTGCTAATTGTCGCATTTGGAATTGCGGTTTGCCGTCCTTACTCTATTGGCGGGGATGTGCGGTCAGCGGCCAGGGCTATTGCGCCATAATGGGTAATTTGATATGACTGGGCGATTGCGAATTCCGTTGCTTGCCGAGAAACGGCAAGAGCGTGGAGATCGCCGTTGCTCAGGAGTTTGTGTAATGCCTCCGATGAAACACGCGAGGATTCAGGATCACTTTGCAGAACTTACGGATCCCCGTCGCCGCGATGTGATTTACCCGCTGATCAATGTTGTTGTGATCGCCGTGTGTGCAGTCATTTGTGGGGCGGACGATTTTGTCGCCATTGCCGAGTTCGGCAAGATGAAACGCGAGTGGCTTGCTCGTTTTCTCGATTTGCGAAGTGGTATTCCGTCGCATGACCGTTTCAACGCGATTTTGGCGGCAATCAAACCGGCGGAGTTCGAGAAGTGCCTGCTCAGTTGGATCACGGCGTTGCATGAAATTACCGATGGGCAAGTTGTCGCCATCGATGGCAAGACGCTTCGCCGCAGCTTCGACACAGTGGGTGGCAAGTCGGCAATCCACATGGTCAGTGCTTGGGCCACGGCCAATCACATCAGCCTGGGGCAAGTTGTCGTGGACGCGAAGAGCAACGAGATCACCGCCATCCCGAAACTGCTGCAAATGCTGGAGATTTCCGGCTGTTTGGTGACCATTGACGCCATGGGCTGCCAAACGGAGATCGCAAAGGAAATCATCAACTCCGGAGCCGATTACGTCTTGGCCGTCAAAGGAAACCAGCCGACACTGCATCAAGGGATTAAGGCATTCTTTGATGATCACTTCGAGGACGACTTCGCCCGCACGAAGGCACGTCGCCATGAAACTCGGGAGAAGGGACATGGCCGCGAAGAGACTCGCTCTTACGTTGTCTGTCCTGTACCGGAGAATCTGCCCGACGGTTCGCGCTGGGCGAAACTGAAGGCCATCGGAATTGCCCTCAGCGAGACGCAACGCGACGGCAAGCTGTGCAACGAGGTGCGCTACTATATTCTCAGCCGGTATCTTTCGGGACGCGGCTTTGCCGAGGCGGTGCGCGACCACTGGGGCATTGAGAACCGCCTGCACTGGCAACTCGACGTGACGTTTCAGGAAGACCAATGCCGGGTTCGTAAAGGTCATGCGGATACGAACCTCAGCATCGTGCGACGCACGGCACTCAGCCTGCTCAAGAACGAATTAACACGCAAGGTAGGCATCAAAAACAAACGCCTCGCAGCCGCCCTGGATGAAACCTATCTGGAAAAAGTCCTTGTGGGGACATGACTTATGGTGCAATCGCCCTGCGTAAACCCTTTGAGGTGCGTTAGTCCCACGTCACTTATCTTGGTGTCTATCAAACGCAATGACCGGAGCTTAGTCAACCCTTTAAGATATGCCAACTCCGCGTCAGTCACTTTCGTTCCAGTCAAGTCTACCCAGATGTCGCCTGTTCTCATCTCATCAACGGTAACCGTCCCTCCAAGTTTTCGAATCTCGGTCGTCGCCTTGTTGTCGCAGCCTACGGCGGCGACAACAAGTGCGCTAAGAAACAGGATTTGCAATTGGTACCGGCACCCAAACCAACCGTAGCGGCAGGTGGGCATTGATGAATGTTCTATTATTCGCATGAAAGTGTCCAGCTCTTTGTTTGTGAGGAGTCCGATGTAAAAGAAAAACCTTGGCCCATTGGATAGCATGCCCTAACTAGACGATCCGTAATCCACAATCCGGAAGCACCAAATTTTTTACTTGGA
>CAYPTV010000626.1:0-1955 GCA_964413505.1 uncultured Bifidobacteriaceae bacterium
CCGAACGCGCATTGAATGAAACGCGCCGGCGCGGATTGAACGTGCTGGAGGCGACCTGCCCGCTCGTCCATGTCGCGCATCGCAGCTTGAGGAAGCTGGTGGACGAAGGTTTTCATCCGGTTGTGATTGGCAAGCGCGACCACGTCGAGGTGCGCGGCATGACGGAAGATTTGGGCGGATTCGACGTTGTGCTATGCGAGGAAGATGTTGCGAATCTTCAAGAGCGTCCGTGTTTTGGAGTCATTTCCCAAACTACGCAGCCGATTGAAAAAGTCCGGCGGCTCGTGCAATTGATCCGCAGGCGATTCCCGAAATCCGAGGTGCGTTTCATTGACACCGTCTGCCAGCCGACGAAGCAGCGTCAAAGCGCGGCGGTTGAACTTGCCCAGAAATGCGATGTGGTTGTCGTCATCGGTGGCGAGCACAGCAACAACACGCATGAGCTTGTGAAAACCTGTTCGCAATTTTGCGCGCGCGTGCATCATGTCAAAACGGCGGAAGATTTGCGGAGCGAATGGTTTTTTGCAGAGGAAACAATTGGCATTACCGCCGGAACGTCCACGCCGGATTTTGTCATTGAAGCAATTGAACGGTTGTTGCGGCAAATCGGTCTGGAACATGCAGCCATCAAGCCGACGGAAGAATTTTCATGCACGCACGATCTGAAAAGTTAAATTCGCACGAGATCAGCACGCTGCTGCGCGGCGAGGCGGGAACAATCTCCGTGTGGAACGAAAAATGGAACACGCAACGGCTCGTGTTGCACGTCGCCGTCATTATTGTCGGCGCGGGACTTTACGGCGCGGCGATGGGCTGGTGGCGCGATCCGCAGCAGGCGCTTTACGTCGCGATCAAATTTCCGCTCATCATTTTATTAACGACCATCGGCAATTCGCTCATCAACGCCATGTTCGCACCACTGCTCGGCTTGAACATTCCGTTCCGCCAGTCGTTCACCGCAATCGTGATGAGCTTCACCATCGCGGCGGCGATTCTGGGCGCGTTCAGCCCGCTGATCGCATTTATGATCTGGAACGCGCCGCCGATTTCGCCACAAACCGTTTCCGGTGCAACTTATAATCTTATCAAGCTCATCAACGTCGCTGTCATTGCGTTAGCGGGCATGACCGGAAATGTGCGCCTGTTCCAACTGCTCGCGCGGCTCGGTGGAAGCAAGGCGGTTGCGTTTCGCGTCCTGTTTGCGTGGCTGTCGGGAAATTTATTTCTGGGCAGCCAGCTTTCATGGATTTTGCGGCCGTTCATCGGTTCGCCTGACCTGCCGGTGGAATTTTTCCGCACGTCCGCGCTCCACGGAAATTTCTATGAAAATGTTTTTCAATCGCTTCAACAAATTTTCAACGACTAAACCAAAACTCATTGACCTATGAACGAACAAAATCCAGTCCCACCGCAAATCCCGCCGGTAATCCCGTCAATTCCTTCAGGCGGCACGCGCCAGCTTGGCGACGACCCGCTGGAGCGCGTCGCGATTCCGAACATTATCTCCGCGATCGAGGCGCTCCTGCGGCATCCACGCCGGATGATGTTTCAATTGCGGCAGCCGGGCGCAGGGAAATTGATCGCGGCGATGCTGTTCATTTCAATCGCGTGCAGTTTGATTTATGGCGTTGTGGTCGGAACATTTTCCGGCGGGCAGCAGCTTTGGATCGCGCCCGTAAAAATCGCCGCAGGCCTGATGATTTCGGCGCTCATCTGCCTTCCCAGCCTTTACATTTTCACATGTTTGAGCGGATCGCACGCGCGGCTCTCCGAAATTTTTGGTTTGCTCGCCGGGATGCTGATGTTGATGACGATCCTGCTCATCGGCTTCGCGCCGGTCGCGTGGATTTTTTCGCAATCCACGGAATCGCTCGCATGGATGGGCGCGCTGCATCTGATTTTCTGGTTCATCGCGACCATCTTCGGCCTGCGATTTTTGGAGGCCGGATTTTCCC
>CAYPTV010000627.1:0-1936 GCA_964413505.1 uncultured Bifidobacteriaceae bacterium
TGGTCGGCGCAGGCGAGCCGCAGGCCCTGCTTGCCGCCGAAGTGATAGGCGATGCTGCCGAGATTGGCTCCCGCCGCCGCGGCGACGGCGCGGGTCGAGGCGGCCTCGAAGCCCTCCGCGCCGAAGAGGTCGAGCGCGGCACGGATCAGCGCCAAGCGTGTCGCCTCGCCGCGGCCTTCGCCCTGAGCGGGGATGGATTTTCGTTTCGCGGCCATGCCGACCTCAGATAATCAATCGATTGATTAAAACAAAGTCCGAGCCGAGGCAAGCGGCGGTCGGCCGCAGGGTGAACGGCGACACCCGCCCCAAGGGACTTGGCGGTCGCAGCGGACAGCCAAAGGCCGACCCTCGCCGCCGCGCCTTGGAGGCGCGCGGCGTCGGCGAAATCAGGCGAAACGAAACGAAGGGAAAGCGAAATGAAAGGCTTCGTTTTGGGCGGCGAGTCGGCGCTCAAACGCAGTCGCGGCGAAGCCGGCGGTTTCGTCGTTTCGAGCTTTTTCAAGTGCTTGGCCGTCCTTTCGTTTCGCCTCGACGAAAATGCCGTCCGCCAGGAGCGATTTGCCGAATGCATGGTCGGAGGGCGTGTGGATGAGGCCACGACGGCGCCCTGAGGACGAAAAGACATTCTATTCTGAATTCTGCTATTCAGAAAGACATTGGGCGATTATCCCGGACTTGACTTATCTCGAAAACAGCAATAATGCCAAGGCAATACCGACGCGGCCCCTCATCCATGACGGAGAGGACCAATGAGACGGTTCTATTTTTCCGAACTAGCTAGGTTTGCGACGGTTGAGTGGCTCAAATCGCTCCGACGCTTTAGCTCAATTTTAGGGCGACAAATTCTTATAGCCACATCGATTGGGTTATTCTCAACGTTCGCAAGCCTCGCAGCCACGCTCTCGGACTCAACTCTATCATTCCGGAGGACAGTCTTCGTCTGCACAGTTGTGTCGTCCCGGTGTGTCCATGAGAACCTCAATAACGTTGGTTTTATCGTCCCAGACCTTCGTAACGTCGCCACGAAAATCTTTAACTTGGATCAGAAATTTTGTTACGTGGTCAGGTGTCCCATCAAATATATCACGATAATCGATTTGTCCCCAAATATAGAGAAATTTCTTACCTTCTCTAACCATCTTGAATTCATCGGCCGTAATTCCGAATCCGCCGCTCTGCATGCCGGCGTGTGGCCCGACGAACAGTTCTGGCCTGCCAGAAGGGACGGCGAATTTGTAGGCGGCTGGAATGTCGTTGTCTTCGAAATACCGAGTGAAGAACGGGCGGACTTTTCTGGCGGGGGAATTCCCCGAATTTTGCCAATCGAGGTGGGCGGACCACCATACCGTTCCATCGTCGCCCAAGTGAGACAGATAGAATATTCGATTAATTGTAATGAAAGCGCGTTGCAGCTTACTCAACCCGTTTTCGGCGATCTGTGCAGAACGATCAGCCGCTTCGGCGGAGCGTTTAGCCGCGTCGACTCCCCGTTCGGCCGAAATAAACAACGCAATGGTCGCGACAACAAGGAGACCGTTGAAAAGTACCAAGAGCCAATCGGTAATGTTATCGTACCATTGTCGTTTATTTTTTCCTTTGTTGTTCTCATCGCTTGCATTGTGGTCAACAACTACAACATTATTTTGGCGTTGCCGTTGTTCGGTTTTGGTTGGCTGTTCGTATTCATTTGGTGGGGACTTCTGAAGTGACCCCTGGATCGCCATACCGGCAATCATCGCGACGACGAATGCGAACGCCGCGAACCAAGCCGCATTGCCTACGACTTTCAGCATTCCCCGATCGCCGCCCCGAAAATGTCCGCGTTCAGGCGGTTGTTATACCTGAATTGGAACTCTGCGACATAGAGCGGCAGGTACTTTTCAGGGGAATCGCATTTGAGATTTTGTGTAGGGAATGGGGCGGGTTTTGTGTTTTT
>CAYPTV010000628.1:0-1934 GCA_964413505.1 uncultured Bifidobacteriaceae bacterium
CGCGCGCCGCCGCTCACCACCGTCACGCCGACGTAGGCGAGCTGATACGCCAGCTTGCGCGCGGTCTCGATGCCGTAATGCGTCGTCTGCCGCGAGCCGACCATCGCTACGGCGTTTTTGTCCTTCGCGGTCAGCGCGCCCTTGACGTAAAGCACGAGCGGCGGATCGTAAATCTCGCGGAGCAGCGCGGGATAATGTTCGTCGGACGAAATCAAGACGTGGCAGCCGAAATCCGAAATGCGTTTCAATTCGCCCGCGAGGTCAACGGATTTTTCCCAGTTGGAAATGGCCTCGGCGGTTTCCTCGCCGATGTTGCGGACGCGGAGCAGTTCGGATTTGGCGGCGGACAGGATTTTTGGCGTGTCGCCGAAATGTTCGAGCAGGAGCCTCGCGCGCACCGGCCCGACGTGGTCAATCATGTTCAGGGCGATGAACGCTTCACGGGAATCCATGTGATTGTGATAACGATTGGCGGCTGCGACGGCAAGAATTGTTTCGCAAAAAGCATCTGCGGATTGCCTGCGCGAACATTATCTGTTACTGAATCCGCGTGCCCGATCCAAGCCTGCTCATCCTGATTCCGGCTTACAACGAAGAAGCTCGCATCGAACCGGTGCTGCGCGATTACGCGGCATTTTTCGGCAGGAATTATCACGGCAAGTTCCAGATCATCGTCGTCCTCAACGGCTGCACGGACGACACGCTCGGCGTGGTCCAGCGCGTCGCGGCGGAATTTCCCGTCGTCCGCGCGCTGGAATTCAAGGAGGCCATCGGCAAGGGCGGCGCGCTCATCGAGGGTCTCAAGTTCGCCGCGCTCGGCGATTTCATCGGCTACGCGGACGCGGACGGCGCGACTTCGCCGGCGGCGTTTCTGGAATTGACGAAGCACATTGGCGAGGCAGATTGCGTGGTCGGCTCGCGCTGGCTGCCGGAATCCGTCATGCACCAGGAACAGCCGACGTTGCGGCGCATGGCGAGCCGGACATTTCACCTTATCGTGGAGACGCTTTTCTGGATGCACATCAAGGACACGCAATGCCCTTGCAAATTGATGCGTCGCGACGCAGTGGAAAAAATCCATTCGACGCTTTGCATAGCCGACCTTGCGTTCGACGTGAACCTGCTTGTCTCAATGAAGCGCGCGGGATTCAAAGTCATCGAGGTGCCGATTGAATGGACGGACAAGGTCGGCTCAAAAGTGACGACGTCGCTGTTCCGGCAATCAACGGCGATGTTTCTGTCCGTCGTGCGCGTTCGGCTGATTTACTCGCCGTTCTACAAATTGCTGCACCCGCTGCGCCCGGTGGAGGCGTGGATTTACAAAAAATTGCGCGCGCCAAAGCCGTTGTCGCGACCGGAGAATTGAATTTATTTTTGCGGCGCAGGTTTTTGTCCCCAGACAAACCACGCGCAGATCACCAGCAGCAGCAGGTTGAACGCGCCGAGCGTTTGCAGCGCCACTTCCATGCTGTGAAATTTGTCCAGCATGAACGGCAGGGCGAATCCGTAGGCCACGGCCAGCAGCACCATCAGCGGCACGATTTTGAAGCGGGTCATCGCCATCAAATAATTCACCAGCACGTTTGCCATCGCGAGCGGAACCATCGCGCACGCATACCACGGCAGAAGTTTCGTCGTCGCCGCGACATATTCCGGCGTATAGACCAGTTTCACCACAAACGGCCCGACGACGCACAAAGCCGCTGCGCCGCAAATCGTCAGTGCCGCCGTGGCGAGCAGGACGATTCCGAGCAGGTTGTTTTTTTCAGACTTCGCGTTCGCCTGGACGATCTTAGGAAACATCACCGCCGACAGCGGTTGCGCCAGCCAGAGCAATCCGCGCGACAATGTTCCCGCCGCGCCGTAGGCCGCCATTTCATCGCCGGAAAAATACGCCTTCGCAAACATCGTGTCCGTCGTGAACAAAAACTGGC
>CAYPTV010000629.1:0-1927 GCA_964413505.1 uncultured Bifidobacteriaceae bacterium
TTATTATTATTATTATTATTATTATTATTATTATTATTATTATTATTATTATTAAATATACTTAATTACACGCAACAAGTTTCGATGGAAACGATCGAATCGGAGGCGTGGACCGTTCGCAGAGGACTAAGAGAATGCGGTTGCAAAATAATGAGTCTTAAGTCTTTTACGAAACGTATGAAGAGAAGTAGCCGAACGACAGTCATCGGGTAATTCGTTCCAGATTGTAGGCGCGGCAACACTGAAAGCACGAGCGCCGAATTCTGTCTTGACTCTGGTACGTTCAAGTAGATTGGCGCCAGACGATCTAAGTAGGCGCAACGGTTCGTAGCGTCGAATCAGAGAAGTCAGATAATGTGGCGCTGATGACACCTGTGCCTTGTAGGTTATTGTGGCGACTTTGAAGCGGATTCGCCACTGGACGGGAAGCCAGTGAAGTTGCTGCAGGTTGAGTGTGGTGCTGACCGATGGCGACCTCAAAACGACCCGAGCTAGTGCATTCTGTACACGTTGTAGACGAGCGATGTTGTTTGCTGGTGCACCGTACAACACAGAATTGGCGTAGTCGAGCCGCGATCCAA
The DNA here is from genome assembly GCA_964413505.1 of uncultured Bifidobacteriaceae bacterium. Classification (GTDB taxonomy): domain Bacteria; phylum Verrucomicrobiota; class Verrucomicrobiia; order Limisphaerales; family UBA11358; genus UBA11358. The sequence continues at coordinate 582 of CAYPTV010000629.1, forward strand.
CCAGCGCACAGGCTACTGACTTCGCCATGTCCTCCGTCAGAGCTGGCCGAATGTGTTTGAGAGCGCGCATATGATAGAATGCCGACTGACAAACCGCGCTGACATGCTTCTCAAACGACAGTCTGTTGTCTAGAGTGACTCCTAGTATCTTGACTTTATCGGCCAACTGGATTGGTACACCGGCGACATTAATGTCGTTGATAGCTGGGAATGTGCGAGATCGCTGCTCTGTGCTGAACAAGATAGCGTCGGATTTGTCAGGATTGAGAGCTAGACCGTTATGTAAAAACCAAGATGTGAGATCATGAAGACATGTTTCAAGCCTTGAGATGGTAGAAGAGAGACTTGACGGAGATAGTGAAATGAAGAGTTGTGTGTCATCAGCGTATTGCTGTTGGATGACATTATGAGAAGCAGCGATTGTGGCAATAGGCGAAATATATATGGTGAATAGAATTGGGCCAAGAACTGAACCCTGCGGAACGCCAGCTGTACATATAGTTGAACCGGAAGAAGACTGGCCAATACGTACAGACTGAGACCTGTTTGCAAGATAAGACTGGATCCAAGAAAGAACAGGACCATTGAAACCAAAGGCATATTGAAGTCTGTTGATTAGAGTGCAGTGGTCAATGGTGTCAAATGCAGAACTAAGGTCAAGTGAAACTAACAGAGTTGGTTGATTGCGATCACCCGACTGATAGACATTATTGAGAGTATAAAGCAAGGCAGTTTCAGTAGAGTGATTGGGCCTGTAGGCGGATTGTAGTGGGTTGAAGTTTGGCGAAGATGTAACACATTGACGTATTCTTGAAATAAAGAGCCGCTCAAGTAGTTTTGAAATATTATTGAGATTTGAAATAGGACGAAAGTTGGAGGGTATAGAAGTGTCGAGACCAGGCTTTTTAAGAAGAGGTGTGACGGAAGCGCTCTTGAAACATGTAGGGAAAACACCTTCAGAGAAGGAGAGGGTTGCAAGAGTAGAGATGAGATCAGAAAAAACTGAATTGCAAGATTTAAGAAGAGAAGTTGGGATGAAATCCATAATAGAAGACTTTGCAGGCAATGAATGAAGTAGTTTGGAAACTTCGATAGGTGTGACCGGAGGAAGACTATTAAAAACTTCAGGTGAAGACACCTCTTCAAGAGTTGTACTGGGCGTGAAGTTTGGAAGCCTATTAGCAATGGCCAGTTTGATGGCTCTGATTTTGGAAACAAAGAAGTCAGAAAACTTGCGGCATAATTGATCTCCATCTTCGTCGTAGAGCGAACCATTCGACGTCGATGTGTGAAGCAGTTCATTCACTATGCGCCACCGTTTTCCAGTGTCGGTACAAACAGCAATA
>CAYPTV010000630.1:0-1920 GCA_964413505.1 uncultured Bifidobacteriaceae bacterium
ATAAAGTGGTTTTTGCCGTCGCAGGCACAACTAATTGGTGAGGAACCGTGATTGGTGGCCTTGACCACGAAGCGAACCCAAGATGAAAACAAAAACGCTGGGACTGATTACACCCGCGCATGGTTAAGTTTATGGACTTTTGAGCTGCTTACTCTGAATGAGTTTTTGACGGCGTTTAGATTCGCCTGCCATCCAATCAAGCATTTCTTTTTTGCTGCGCTCGTTCATTTCCGATATTTTCCGCGTCACGTCAGCCTTAAATTCAGAATGTTCATTTTGGAGATTCGCATGAGCTTGTGCAAGGTTCGCATAATCTGCTTCAAGCGCGGCTACTTCGCGGGCAATGAGCCGGATTTGAGAACGAATTGCGTCCTTTTGCGCGCCTGTATCAACCATCCTGTCGAGGTCGTCAATATCTGCTTGGAGTGTTGGCATAATCGGTTTAAGTTACGGCATTAAATGGCAGATAAAACCACAAAACGCAACAAGGGATTGAGCCTTCACCCGATGAAGGTGAACGACGCGCTCCGCGTCATGTTGAACACGCCGCCGATGAAGAAGCGGAAGCGAGCCAAGAGTTAAGCCGCAACGGTCTCTCGAAGTTTCAACCGCTTTCCAACCGTCATTGGAATTGCCGTTTCAAACCGTTCTCCGTCCGTCAGCCTTCGCGTATTCCAGCGGAAAGCAAATTCGTCGGCATAGCGGGACAAATGCTGATGCGATATGTGATGAAACGCGCCGGTCACGCCGCGCCGGAACAGGCTGAAAAATGATTCACAATGGTTCACATGGACTTTTGAGCCGTCCGCACGTTCGCGGATAAACTCTTTCGCGCCGTGGTTCACCGAATCATGCCGGACGGCTGGCAGATACGCCGATTTATAGACATGATGGCCGTCCGTCTGCAAAGTTGATCCCCGCGCCACGTTATCCCGCAAAAACTGCCCGATGTTTTTATGGCTGATGCGGTTGACAATCTTTGTCCTGACATCGCCACCGCGCTGAATCAATGCCACGACCTGCAATTTTGGCTGGTTCTTCGCGCCCGAATACATTTCGTCAACTTCTACGCTGCCCTTCAATTTCTCACCCTGAATCAAAGGAGCAAAGGCGTGTCTGATTCTGTGATTCATAAACCAAGCCGTCTTGTAATTGACACCGAGCATCCGATGGATTTGATGCGCTGAAATGGCTTTCTTGCTAGAACAAATCAGGGCGATTGCCATGCACCATTTCGAGCATTTGATTTTGCTGTCCTCGAATATCGTTCCGACCTTGAACGTGAACTGTTTCCGGCAAGCACGGCACTTGTAAAGCCCTGCCCGCGCCTTAACGCGGCTTTCAGGCTTGCCCGTCAGCGAATAAGGCTTGTCTGCTCCACAATGCGGGCAAACCGCGCCAGAAGGCCATCGCAGCGATTCCAGCAACGCCCGCGCCTTGTCCTCGTCCCCATATTCGGAAACGATTGTCGCAAGGTTCAATTCTTCCTTTTCAAGTGGATTTTTCATGGTTATTCCTTTCCTTTATGCAAATCGCCATTCCGTTTTACACCAGAGACAATTTTGTAAAAATAGCCGTCCTGCTGCCTAATTCCGATTGGCCTTTGACGTATGAGGACTGGCTTTTCAAGACCGAGACAGGCGAGAAGGGCGTCAAGCTCTCTGGCAATACGCCTGTTAGAATAAATGTCGAACCCTCCGCTTTTGAAGCATGGTGCAAGACACATAATCAGCCCGTCATCAGAAACACCATTCTTAATTATTGCTCGTTTGTTTTGGCCTCTGAAATTCTTAATTCCAGAAACAATTGATTCTTTTTTACCAATGCGTTTGATTTGCATTGGGTTTGTATAATGGGTAAGGCCGCGTGATTGGCGTTGTGCCGACAACTGCTTACATTCAACTCTCAAATCGGTATATT
>CAYPTV010000631.1:0-1916 GCA_964413505.1 uncultured Bifidobacteriaceae bacterium
GCGAACCTCGCCGAAATGACCCGCATCGGTTTGCCCGTGCCGCCCGGCTTCACCATCACCACCGAAGTCTGCACTTATTATTATCAAAATAAAAAATCCTATCCGAAGGAACTTGCCGCCCAGATGAAAAACGGCGTAGCCTCAATCGAAAAATTCCTCGGCAAAAATTTTGGCGACATGGAAAAGCCGCTGCTCGTGTCCGTGCGTTCCGGCGCGCGCGATTCGATGCCCGGCATGATGGACACGATTTTGAACCTCGGCCTGAACGACCAGACCGTCCTGGCGCTGGCGAAATACAGCGCCAACGAGCGGTTCGCCTGGGATTGCTACCGCCGCTTCATTCAAATGTATGGCGACGTGGTGATGGGAGTGCAAAAACGCGCAGGCGAGGATCACGAGCCGTTTGAAATTGTCATCCATGAACTCAAACACGAGCGTCACCACGCGGACATCGAGGACACGAAACTGACCGCGTCCGATTTGCAGGAGCTTGTCGCGCGTTTCAAAAAATTGATCAAAAAACGCACCGGCGGCGAATTTCCGCAAGACCCGTGGCAGCAGCTTTGGGGCGCGGTCGGCGCGGTGTTCGGATCGTGGATGAATGACCGCGCGATGGTGTATCGCCGCAAATATAATATACCGAGCGAATGGGGAACCGCCGTGAACGTGCAGGCGATGGTTTATGGCAACACCGGCGAAAAATCCGGCTCAGGCGTCGCCTTCACACGCGATCCGGCAACCGGCGAAAAAGTTTTTTACGGCGAATTTTTGATGAACGCGCAGGGTGAGGATGTCGTCGCTGGCGTCCGCACGCCCGAGCTGGTCGCGCAATTAAAAAAACATCTGCCCGCCGCTTTCGCCGAGCTTGAAGCCGTCCGCAAAACATTGGAATCGCATTTCAAGGACGTGCAGGATTTTGAATTCACGATTGAAGACGGCAAAGTGTTCATGCTGCAAACGCGCAATGGCAAGCGCACCGGCCTGGCCGCCGTCCGCTTTGCAATCGAAATGGAAAAGGAAAAATTGATTGATTGGAAAACGGCGATCCGCCGCGTTCCGGCCAACCAATTGGACCAGGTGCTCGCGCCGATTTTTGACCGCACTGCCGTGAAAAATGCGAAGTGCATCGCACGCGGCCTGCCAGCCGGGCCGGGCGCGGCTTCGGGTAAAATGTATTTAAACGCCGACCGCGCCGTCGAGGCTGCGGCCAAAGGTGAGCGTGTATTACTCGTTCGCAATGAAACGTCGCCGGAAGATTTGCGCGGCATGATTGCCGCCGAAGGAATTCTCACCGCGAAAGGCGGCGTCAGTTCACACGCGGCACTCGTCGCGCGGCAAATGGGCAAGGTCTGCGTCTGCGGCGCGAGCGCGTTGCAGATTGATTACGCCGTCAAGACGATGTCGGTCAACGGCGACACATTTAAGGAAGGCGATTTTATTTCCATCAGCGGCACCGCCGGAGAGGTTTACCCGGGCGAACTCAAAACCGCCGCGTCGGAAATAGTCCAGGTGCTATGTGAAAAATCCCTCGATGCGAAGGACAGCGCGTCCTATCAGATGTTCAAGAAGCTCATGGATTGGTGCGCGAAAGTGACGAAGCTGCAAGTCCGCACCAACGCCGACACACCGGAACAGGCCGCAAACGCCGTCGCTTTTGGCGCGAGCGGAATCGGCTTGTGCCGCACCGAGCACATGTTTTTCGAGGGCAACCGCATTGATGCCATGCGCGAAATGATCCTGGCCGCCAACGTCGAGGAGCGGAAGAAGGCGCTGGCGAAACTGCTGCCGTATCAAAAGGCGGACTTCATCGGCATTTTTAAGGAATTAAAAGGCCTGCCCGCCACGATCCGATTTCTCGATCCGCCGCTGCACGAGTTTTTGCCCAACAGCAAGGAGCAGCAGATGGATTTGGCGCG
>CAYPTV010000632.1:0-1909 GCA_964413505.1 uncultured Bifidobacteriaceae bacterium
CGTCATGTGAATAAATCGTGCGTATGCTAGCGATAAAATAACAAATAACACTATTGTTTACATGGCGTCATAAAGGCGATTACCAATCGTGGTCAATCAACATGTAATTGAATTAATCAAAGCACTTGGTCAATACAACTGGAATCATGTTTCATCTGAAATGGAAATAGATCTGGCATACCAAGCATTTTTGGACATATCTCATTGGCATATTGAACATTTTATTCCTACTCGCACAATTTCAATGCCAGCAAAAACTCCATCTTATATCACTCCCCTAGTTAAAAGTCTTCTGCGGAAAAAAAATAAATTAATGCGAAAACATAAAATTGCAGAAGCAAGCACTTTAGCTACCAAAATTGGCAAACTTATTTCAGAGTTTCGTTCAAAATATTTGTCACAGGTTGATGCTAAATCTTCAAAACATTTATGGAAAATGGTTAACGGTGTCAGCGGTAAACTTGCTAAAAATGAAACACTAAAATTGGGTGACCAGCCAGTCGACATTCAGGCTTTAAATAAACATTTTGTGTCTACAGCAACTGATGAAAATTATGATCATAACGCTGTAAATAAACTCATTAACCAGCTAAATAAAACTCGGCAGTCTCAGTCTCAATCTCAGCATCACTCACCATTGCCTGATTATTATAAACTGGAAGAGGAAGAAGTTGAGCGTACACTTGAACGAACTAAAAAGACATCTCCTGGCACTGACAATCTTCCTTATTGGTTCTTTAAGCGTTGTTCCATTCAACTAGCACCTATCATCACCCATCTTTTCAATTTGTCTCTTACATCTGGTAAGCCGCCAGCGCACTGGAAGAAAGCAATAGTTACTCCAATACCTAAGAAGGCCAACCCCACAGGTTTTGATGATCTGCGTCCGATTTCAGTCACTCCTCTTTTGTCACGCATTTTAGAACGCCATATTGTTCATCATGTTCTACTTCCTTCCATACCAACCACAGATCTTAACGACCAGTTTGGATTTCGTCCAACAGGTTCCACCACTGCTGCTCTCGTTACCACAATGCATCACGTGACTCGACTGCTTGAAACAAACTCTTACGTCCGCTGCATCTCTATTGATTTCACCAAAGCCTTTGACACCATCAATCACCCAATATTATTTTCTAAACTTCAGAAATTGAATCTGCCTCCAAATATTATGGCATGGATAATTAATTTTCTAAGTGGACGAACTCAAGCTGTATCTGTGAATGGAGTCACGTCTGAATTCCTCAACATAACTCAAAGCATTGTTCAAGGATCTGGTGTAGGGCCTATCCTCTACATAATTTATGCCTCCGACCTATGCACTCAATCTAAGATCAACATCATAGTTAAATATGCAGATGATACAATAATCATAATACCTCAGCACACAGACATAGATGGCAACATTGAACACAAAAATGCTACTGGCTGGGCTGACACTAATAAATTATTGGTATGTCAAGACTAAAGACTTAGTTATCTGTTCTCCAAATTTGCAACATGATTTGCTACCTGCACCAATAAAAGGTATCGAACAGGTTAAATCTTTTAAATATCTTGGTGTAATTTTTACTTCCAACTTATCAATGGACCCACATGTCAAAGTTATTATGTCAGTTATTACTCAACGCTTCTACTTATTATCTCAACTTAAAAAGCAGGGGCTTCCTATATCTGGTCTCAATGTTGTTTTTCAGGCTTTAATAATATCGCGCATTGAGTATGCGTTACCTTGTTTCTCTGGGTTTCTATCAGAAGCTAATATTTCTCAAATTAATGTTGCTTTGCGGAAAGCTCGTAGATGGGGCTTAACTGACCTTGACATCACTGTCCAAGACATTATTGATCAGACTGATAAATGTCTGTTTAACAAAATACAGACTGATACTCATTGTCTGAACTCTCTACT
>CAYPTV010000633.1:0-1908 GCA_964413505.1 uncultured Bifidobacteriaceae bacterium
CTCATCAGTGCAATAAGTACGTCGTCGGGTCATGACGTCATCGTGTGCGGTGACCTCAACTGCGCCGGAGACAACCCGTTCACCGTCGACACTCGGCTAACATCAGTGTTTGATGCTGCCAACATGGTGCAGCTGGTGACGTCACCGACCCGTGAGAACAACTTGCTGGACGTGGTCGCTTGCGCGGCTGATCGGAGGCTTGTTCGTGACGTCATGGTCGATGAAAACGGTGAAATGTCCGACCATCGGTTGCTCAGGGCTCGTATGTCGCTCGGCTGGAGACGTTCATCACCTGTGACGTATATATATCGCCAACTCGAAGGCATTGACTTCGATCGGTTCGAGGCTGAACTTCTATCGTCTACCCTGTTCACTGATCCAGCGGCGTCAACAGACCGTTTCGCCGACCAACTTGCTGACGTAGTCACTTCAGTGCTTGATCGATTTGCGCCACTTAAAACTGCATCACGTAAGGCTGGTGGAAAGCCAATCAATCGTTTTCTGTCACCGGAAGCCAAGCGCGCCAAACAGAAACGCCGTCGTCTTGAACGCAAGTGGAAGCATACGGGTGATGCGACTGATCGCCAGGTGTATCGAAGTCAGTGCCGAATCGCGAACAGTCTGATAAACGAATCACGTCGCCAATATTACGCTGGACGTATTGCTGATATCACAGGCGGGTCGAAGAAGCGCTGGTCTGCTGTTAACGAACTTCTTCACACTGGCCGATACAGTTATGTATCAGAATCTGAAGCTAGATCGCAATGTGAAGCAATATCGTCATATTTTGCACAAAAAATTTGTCGAATGAAGGACATTATTACAAGTAGATTGGCCGGTGTAACCAGGAATCCATTTCAGTTCGATAAGTCACATATCGGTCAGTCGCTGAATTTGTTGGAGCCGGTTACACCAGACGAAGTGTTCAAATTACTCGGTGCAATGCCGTCGAAATCGTCGCCGATGGATTTCATTCCAACGTCAATATTAAAGAAGTGCAGACACGTGTTTGCGCCATTGGTGGCTCGTCTTGCAAATTTGTCGTTTCTGGAGGGGCGGTTTCCTGGACGTTTTAAACAGGCGCAGGTTACGCCGCTTATAAAGCACGATGGACTTGATATAAGCAACCCAGCTAATTATCGACCCATCTCGAACCTGAACACAATTTCCAAAGTGATCGAACGACTAGCTTTAGCCAGACTTCGTCAGCACATAACGCAGTCGCCGAATTTCAACACGTCACAGTCAGCATATCGGCGCCATCACTCAACTGAGACTGCACTGCTATGTATATTGAATGATATATATGGTAAAATTGATGAAGGACAAAGTACACTGCTGGTTGCACTAGATCTGTCGGCTGCGTTTGACACGGTTGAACACTCCGTGCTTCTTGCCCGACTTGAAAACAGCTTTGGAATCCATGGTTCTACATTGACATGGATTAAATCGTACCTGACCGACCGCACGCAGTTTGTTCATTTTGGAACAGCAAATTCGGCTGTCACTAACTGCTCATGTGGAGTGCCGCAGGGTTCGGTTCTGGGTCCGTTGTTGTTTATAGCCTACATTTCGTCTACGGCTAACATTGCTGAATACTTTGCAGTCAGTCATCACCAGTATGCTGATGATACTCAGGTGTACGTCGCAGTGTCACCAACCAACATGAATACAAGTGTTTCAAATCTACACAACTGTCTGACAGCACTACATCTATGGTTCAGTCAAAACGGTCTCGTCATCAACCCTGACAAATCTGAAGCTGTACTGTTTTCCACAGCCCAACGGGCCAGAATTGCACCTCTGGCTGTTAATCAGGTCGATGTGGCAGGCTGCCCTGTTCCATTGTCAGGCAGTGTCAAAATCCTTGGCGTGACACTAGACCAGCATCTGACATTCAGTGATCAC
>CAYPTV010000634.1:0-1901 GCA_964413505.1 uncultured Bifidobacteriaceae bacterium
TATGAAATTTCGATGGGCATGAGCGTCATCCCGGTTTTTCTCATCGCGGGCAATCTGAATTTGAGCCAGGTCATCGGCTGGCAGGTGCAACACGGCTGGCTAGTCGCGTATGCGCCGCTGTCGTTCATCATTTTTCTCGTCGCGAGCTTTGCGGAAACGAACCGCACGCCGTTCGATTTGCCGGAAGCGGAGACGGAGCTGGTCGGCGGCTATCACACGGAATACAGCTCGATGAAATTCGCGCTGTTTTTTCTCGCGGAATATTCCAACATGACCGCAGCGGCGGGAATGATGGTGACGCTGTTTTTCGGCGGCTGGACGCTGCCGTTTTGGGGATTGGACCAGCCGGCACATTCGCTGGCCGTTGGCGTCGCGCAAATTTTGATTTTTCTCGTGAAAATCTGCGTGCTGCTGACGCTGTTCATCTGGGTGCGCTGGATGTTTCCGCGTTTCCGGTATGACCAGTTGATGGATTTGGGCTGGCGGCGGTTCGTGCCGCTGGCGCTGGTGAACATTTTGATCACGGCCGTCTGGCTGTGGATGAGAAGCTGATGATTGTAAATCGAAAAGCGTTGACGTTTTGGGAAAAACTTTATGTGCCGGCAATCGTTGGCGGGCTTAAGGTCACGCTCCGGCACGCCTACCGCACATTGTTCGAGGGCAAAAAAGTGACGATGGAATATCCCGAACAGAAATGGGCCGTTCCTGCGGATTATCGCGGTGCACCGTATCTCGTGAAAGATCAGGACGGCAACACGAAATGTGTCTCCTGCCAGCTTTGCGAATTTGTCTGCCCGCCGAAGGCGATCAAAATTATTCCGCCCGGCCCGGCTGGTCAATTGGCCGATCGCACGAACGCCGAAAAAATGCCGGTAGAATTTGAGATCAACATGTTGCGTTGCATCTTCTGCGGCTTCTGCCAGGAAGTTTGCCCCGAAGAGGCGATTTTCCTGCAAAAAGATTATTCGCTCACCGGCCTGACACGCGCCGAAATGGTTTACGACAAGGAAAAGCTCCTCGCGCTCGGCGGCACGGTCGGTGGCGTGCAGAAATGGAAGCACAAGTTGGAAGAAGCGAAGGAACAGGAAAGTTTTCCGGTGAAAGTTTAATCAGCAATGGAAGCTATCAACAATCTGCTGGCAGTAGGCGCGGTGGAAGACGTTTTGTTTTATGTCTTCGCGGCGCTGACGCTGCTGTGCGCCGTTCTGGTCGTCGCTAATCCGTTCAGCCGCAATCCGGTCACGAGCGCGATGTTTCTCGTGCTGACGATCATCTCGATGTCTGGTCTGTTTCTGCTGCTGCACGCGTTCTTTCTCGCGGCGGTGCAGATTCTGGTTTACGCCGGCGCGGTCATCGTGCTGTTCATTTTCGTCATCATGTTGCTCGACCTGAAGGAAGAACAGCGCCGCAAAATCAAATTCTTCGGCCTCGCCGCCGGCTTGGTTTCCGTCGGCATCGTCGTCAGCATTTTTGTCAAATCGCTCTCGTCTATCAAGCCCGCCGCCGCCGAGCCGACGCTCGAAGGCGAAACTTACGCGCTCGGCAAACTCTTGTTCACGCAATACACGCTCCCGTTTGAAATCGTCTCGGTGCTGCTGCTCGTGGCGATGGTCGGCGTAATTTTGTTGAGTAAGAAGAAGTTGGAATAATTAGCCACAGAGACACCGAGGCACAGAGAAAATGAAATTTACAAAAAATATTAAGCGCAACGACGGAAGATTCGATTTTGTCTCTGTGTCTCTGCGCCTCTGTGGCAAAAATTGATATGCACGTCGGCCTCCATCATTATTTGTTCGTGAGCTTCATGCTGTTCAGCTTGGGGCTGCTCGGCGTCATCATGCGCCGCAACCTGCTGGTGATTTACATGTCGCTGGAGCTGATGCTCAACGCGGCCAACCTCG
>CAYPTV010000635.1:0-1896 GCA_964413505.1 uncultured Bifidobacteriaceae bacterium
TTTCTGGCGCACACAGAGGAAAAGACCGCTGCCCAGCAGAATCAAGACCAATGACGACGGCTCCGGCACTTCTATCACCCCTTCACGAAACCATAAATCCTGATTGTTGAGATTGGGTGCGCCATCAAAATAGAAAGTTCCGCCGGAATAATTGAATGTGGACCCAACCACATCCCAAGGATCATCGCTTCCGGGTTGAACGACGTAAGGTTGAAGATAATAAGTCGTTCCGGGTGTCAGTGTAACGGCAGTCGAAAATAAGAAATTGGTAACAAGGTGAGATGCTCCGTCTGGTATGAAAACTGGATCGGTCGAAGACAATAACGTGCCGTTGCTGATGGAACCAGACCACAGATTCACATAAACCGTGGCACCCAAACTGTTTCCAGGATTGATATCAATAAAATCCAGTTGAACAAACCCGATGGAAGATAGTGTTGGAGTAAAAGATTGGCCCATCGGCTGATCCTCTTGAATTGGAGCCCCCCCACCTCCCGCAGCGGGGTTTGTCGCTGAGCTTTGGTCGTAAATGAGGGTGCCCTGACCATTGGCAATGAAAGCCATGCACATGGTTGCACACAGAATTAAACAGTTTGTTTTCATGGGATTATTTTAACAGGTTTTCATGGTTTTTACAGGTCTATGGCGACACCGGCGGAGACACCGCCGGAATATCCATCGGCGCAAAGGTGACATGTTCAAAGTAATTTACATAATTTGGAATGGGGATCTGCGTGGTGACAAGCCCGTTGGTGGCATCCCAATGCACAATGGTCAAGGACGCCGGAATGCCTTCCACCCCGTTCTGTGTGACCAGGACATCGCCCACATGGCCGGCAAACAGTTCCTTCGGCACCTCCAACACCCGGCCTCCTCCTCCGTCCAGATTGTCGGCGCAGTAAAGATTCTGATTGCTCTGGATGATGTCGCAGTCTTCCGGCACAAGATTTAACCCGATCGGAATCACCATGCCGTTGGTGCCAACTGCATTCACCCCGGTGAAGATTTTGCCGGCCAGCGACTGGCTGTATTGGTTCGTGTCATTGTCCAACGTAACCACTCCTTCACCGTCACCCCCGCCCGCACCCGGATAACTGGCCACCGCCGCGCCGGAGGCGTTGATCTGCCAGACACTTCCCCCGCCCAGCAGCGCAATCAAGTTGTCCCCAAAGCAGCCGCTCTGGTCAATGTATAGTCCCCAAAATTGCTGCCCTCCCGAAGTGGCAAAAAAGTTCCCGCTGGCCATGCCGTCCGGCGAGAGCCAGCCGATGGTGCCGCTTCCCGAACTGTCGAAATACATCGCGCCGTTGGTGAAGCCGTTGATCGTGGCCTTGACGGTGGCCAGCTTGACTTCGTCCGGCCCGGTTATCTGCAAGCTGGACCAATTACTGACAACGCCATTGGTGTCTATGCGCTTGAAGCTCCAGATTCTGGGGGAATTCTCGCTGGAAACGATGAGCGAGTGGGTGGGCGGATGATAGTCCATGCCGCAGGGGCCGGGCACGGTATCGGCGGTGGCGATGAGGCAAAAATCATTGAAGTCAATGGTGGCGCTGGCGGTAGTTTCCTGGGAATTCACCACATAATTCGTGCCGTCTTCCAATGTCACTGTGGCTTTCAAATTTGACAGGCAAAGCAAATTCGTCGTCGGGTCGAGTTCGATGGTTGCTTGATTATATCCTGCCAAAATCGTGATTGAGTTGGTCAGAATTTGTCCTGTGTTGTAATCTCTCAAAACATAATCCACGCCATTGCTGGCGGAGCCGCTCAAGGAGAAGTGAACGACAAGGTTGGAATTAATTGAGGGGTCGTCATCAGGCCAAAAATAACGATTAACCGAAAAGGTGGTGGGGCCGGGCGCAATGCCCGGACTGGGCCGGAGGACAGCCCCGCCGC
>CAYPTV010000636.1:0-1893 GCA_964413505.1 uncultured Bifidobacteriaceae bacterium
CGGTGCCAAGGAAATTCACCGCTTCTTCGAGGACAAGGTTTCCGGTGTTCGAGCACACACCTGCGACGCCCCGCCGTCATCGTTCACTGAAGTCCCTTCCGGCTGTTCGTTCGACTCGTTCCGGTCACTGACTGTTGAAGATGTAACGAAGGCTGTACGATTGTTGCCCGACAAGCAGTGTGCATCTGATCCGCTGCCGACGCGCCTGCTGAAAGACAATGTTGATCTTTTAGCGCCGTTTCTTGTTGTGATGTACAATAGATCGTTGGTGCATGGTGTCGTCCCGGCCGCGTTCAAGACAGCCTACATCACGCCGTTACTCAAGAAGTCGGGCTTGGATCCTGCCGATGTGAAGTCTTATCGGCCAATTTCGAACTTGTCTGTTTTGTCAAAATTGTTGGAACGACTCGTCGCTCGTCAGCTCATCGACTACTTGACCGCTTTCAATCTACTTCCTGATTTACAGTCGGCCTACCGTTCTCATCATTCAACTGAAACAGCAGTGCTCAAAGTTCTTGCCGATATACTACGTGCGGTGGACAGTGGTGATCTGGCGCTTCTCACATTGCTGGACCTGTCTGCGGCCTTCGACACGGTCGATCATGAGACTCTTCTTCATCGGCTTAATGTATCGTACGGTCTCGGTGCAACTGCACACGACTGGTTTGCATCATATCTCGGCGGCCGTACGCAGCATGTTCGTTGCGGATCGACACGATCGTTGCCAACTGCCGTGGTGTGCGGAGTACCACAGGATTCGGTCCTTGGAACGACTCTCTTCGTTCTGTACACGGCTGATCTACTGTTGCTTGCTGCGCGCCATGGTCTGCTTATGCATCTCTATGCAGACGATACTCAGGTGTACGATTTTTGTCGTCCCGGTGACACGGCGCAGCTGCTGAAACGTGTGGCCGCGTGCGTCAACGAAGCAGCCTTGTGGATGCGATCGAATAGATTGCAACTGAATGACGTCAAGACGGAACTTCTCTGGTGCTCGTCGTCCCGTCGACAACACCAGATACCAGATACCCAGCTTGTGGTCGGCTCAGAGACGATATCACCAGTTCAGACTGTTCGAGACCTGGGTATTTTCATCGATTCCGACTTGTCGATGAGAACCCATGTTACTCGAACAGTATCCAGCTGCTTCGCCATGTTACGTCAAATACGTAGCATCCGTCGGTCCGTCAGCAGGCACGTTCTGATGTCGCTAGTCGTATCGCTCGTCATATCACGGCTGGATTACGGCAGTGCAACATTAGCCGGTCTTCCGAACAATCTGCTGGACAGACTACAGTGTGCACTGAACGCCGCGGCTCGTCTAGTGTGCTCTGCAAGAAAATACGACCACGTGACGCCGCTGCTACGCGACTTGCATTGGTTGCGGGTGCCAGAACGCATCCAATTCCGACTGGCCGTGCTCGCATTTCGCTGTCTGCACGGTTTGGCACCTTCGTATCTCGCGACTGAAATTCGACGAGTTGCAGACGTCAACTCTCGGCAGCGGCTTCGTTCTGCTTCTTCGGCTGCGCTGATGATTCCGCTGACGCATCATTCCACTATCGGCGATCGCGCGTTTCCGGTGGCCGCTGCGCGATCATGGAACAGTTTACCACCGTCACTCACCATGCAGACATCACTACCAGTCTTCAGGCGGCAGCTGAAGACAGAACTCTTCATGCGATCTTTCGACGCCGAATGATGTTCATCGACAGCAATACCCGACGTTCACTGTGCAATTTATTTTGTTTTGTTTATTATGTGCATTCGGCGACTCATTTACATTGTAACGTGGCCTTGCAGTCTTCGGACTTACGCCTCGATAATGCCGCTCGTTTACTAACTAACTAACTAACTAACTAACTAACTAACTAACTAACTAACTAACTAACT
>CAYPTV010000637.1:0-1892 GCA_964413505.1 uncultured Bifidobacteriaceae bacterium
GGTCACACGGGCCGGCGTATCGCTCACGCCGTTCTCGAAGAGCCGATCCGTGGTCAGATTGCCGTAGCTGTCACGGACATATTGGTGCGTTACTGAGTATGCGTCGGCCGTATCCGGGTCGAGGGTCTCCACATGATTTGAAACGTAGGGAATCCCGCTATCCGTCTTGCTCCACTGCGTCGATGTAAGCCGGGCAACCTTTGTTCCGCTCAGCTCCTGTACAGCGAGGGCGCATCCCAGATCCGGAGCGCCGCTGGCACTCGAGAACGTCCATCGTTTCTGTGCAGATTCTGTAGGCCCGCTCAGAATTGCAGAGCTATGCACGGCTCCACCGCCATCTGACGGATCTCGTTCAAATGAATGCTTATGCGTGTTCGATGGGGAGTGGGGGTCCACCAGAGAACGGCTCGATACCTCCCGAATGCCTCGGCCATCTTGAAAGCGGAAGGTCCGGTAGTTCCAGCCAAGAATTCCTTCGTGCGGTTCTTTTGCCTGCGTCAGCTCACCGAATCCGTTGTACTGAAACGCGTGGCTGAGCCCAGTCGTGTTCGTAACCGTGCTGAGAAGCGAAACCAACTCCGATCCACTGGCATTCTGCTCAAACGGTGAGGCTATCAGGCTCGGCGTATAGGAGAAGGAGTAGCTCTCCGCGCTCGACACGGCATTCAGGATAGAGAGTAGCCGCGGCTGCCGGTCGGAGCTATACATGAAGAGGTAGCTAAACTTGCCACCTCCGGCATACCCCGTCCGGGCATCCTCGATTTGCGCAATGCGCCCGCTCGAGTTGATTCCCGCCTGCCCCAAGCCAGCAAGGTAGCTGACCAATATCTGATTGCCATTCGTATCCTGAATCAGGGTCGGATAGAGCGACCCTGCGTCCGCCTCCAACGGGCCTGCGATGGAGCCGAACGTCATGGAAGAGCCGTTCGCGAACCAAAGCATCCCCTGTGTCGGATCCCAGGTAGCATAGTGCCCATCGAGCGAAAGCCACGTGCTGCCATTCTGAGACAACCTGTACTCTGCCCCCGTGCCATCGATGTACGTGTAGCCGATGGTGTTTTTACCACTCTTTTCGGGAACCATGGACCCGATCTGCGCTCTCCATCCGTAACCCGCTCCGGAATCATTGCCATACGAATGCGGGGATGCGACACCCATCTTCCATATCTGAGAGTTGTAGCTCAGAACCACCGGAGCGCCCAACAGCCGACTGTGTGCGTTCAGCAGGGGCACAGAATAGGAAAGATTACCCGAAAGCAGGTCAATACGTTCACCGCCATGACCCCAGTATGCACCATTGCTCCGGGCACCGACACGGCGAATGTCGCCGCCTTCACCCCTGGGTAGATCACCTTGCGCGTCAGCATTAGAAATCAGCAAAAATGGAGAGATTCGAGCGGCAACAGCAGCTACACCTATACCTAATTTTCCGAAGTCACGCCTGGTGATCATGGAAGCCCCTTGTTACAGAAATAATTGCTCTACGATCTGTGAACATCCGAGCCCAACTAGTATCCGCATGCACGTCAAGTGGAACTTGAGCGCAGGCTCAGCACCCACCTAAATACACAGTTTCCCGGAGAATGGTGTGTCTACAAATCCAAGGTTCAATTACGAGACACCTCGCACCAGGCACACCGCACATCGTACAACTGGTTGTTGCTTAGGTGCTTCTGTTATGGACTCAGGCCAAGCTAGCGGGAACATGAAACGATGTCAAGTTAATAATAATTAACTTTGAAATCTCTGCTGTTCAACTGTATATCATTTAGAATCAATTATTTCAGCTTCGACTGTTGAAGTGGTCCCGGTTGTTTGAACAGATATTGTTGTTTCTTATTGATCCGGCCCTGAAGGAATACTACGCTGCGGCATAGCAGACATTTTTCTGT
>CAYPTV010000638.1:0-1888 GCA_964413505.1 uncultured Bifidobacteriaceae bacterium
AACGCTCCTCGAACAGCGGGATGTGCGGCTGGTGCGCGATGCCGCGCATGAGAAAACCGTTGGCCGGCTTTTCGTTTGCAATCACGGGCAGCGCGGCCTTGTAAAAATCAGCGATGAGCGCGGCCATTTTCTTCTGGCCGGGATTGTTTTCGTCGCGCGGATGAACCGTCGGAATTGGAAAGCCTTCGCGGTTCGGGTCGGCGTCGGTCAGCGGGCCTTCAAGTCCCTTGCCGCGAAAGATGACGACGAAGCGATGCTCCTTGCCGGCCTTGATGAGGATTTCAGTCTCGCCGATTTTTTTGACCTTGGCGGAAAGCAGCGCGACGAGTTTCTCGCAGACCTCGGTCGCGATTCTCCCGGCGCGGCGGTCGGTGACAATTCCCTTTGCGTCGAGCGTGGCGAAATTCGCGCGGGCGCAGACGTCGCCGGGTTTCAATTCCACGCCGAGGCCGAGCGCCTCGATGACGCCGCGGCCGACTTGAAATTCCAGCGGGTCGTAGCCGAAGAGTCCGAGATGCCCCGGCCCGCTGCCGGGCGTGATGCCGGGCGCGACGGGAATCATGCGGCCCTGCGCGGAATCCTTGGCGAGTTTGTCGAGGTTCGGCGTCGTGGCGGCTTCGAGCGGCGTGAGGTAGTTCTGTTCCTTGGTTGCGATGTCGCCGAGGCCGTCGAGGACGATGAGGGCGAGCTTGGCCTTGGTTTTCAGTGTCAGTTCGGAATATTGTTCATCGAGTTTCATGCGCTGATTTTGCGGCGAAGCGGGCGCAAGTGCAATGCGATTCCGCGCGGCGTTTGCGGAAATTATTTTTTGTCGCGGTTATGAATCAAAATGCCGGCTTGATAAACGATGTAATAGCCGACGGTCAGCCCAAAAATGAAAAGCGTCAGCGGACTTTGAAACGGCGCCGAAGGATTTTGAGCGGCCGCGGGGTTGCCCGCCGCGATCAATTTATAGGCGATGCGCCCGCCGAACAAAATTGAAAGGGCGACGCCGATGTGCGTGTTGGGCGTGTAAAAATGGCCTTCGTCCGTCGTCTCAAATTTCGTGAGCCGCAACCCGGCAAAACCCAGCAGCGCGCCGGGCAGCAATCCGCCGCCGAAACCAAGCAGCAGGCTGGTGTTTTGCAACGCTGTGCCGGCAATCAAAATGCTGACAACCGACAGCATGACGATGGAAACGATGGCGCGGCGCGGGTGAAGCGGTTGCCTGCCGATGTTGCGGCGCACACGACGATAAATGCTCCACGCAAAAACGCCGACGATTATGATTGTCACGAAGTGAGGCTGTGACGACATCGGCGGAGGTTAAATTTTCAAATCCTTTTGTCGAGGCAAATTACTTTTCTTCCACGCCTTTGAGATACGCCAAAATCAAATCCGGCAGGTCGCGGCTGTAACCGCCTTCGAGCAGGCTGAAGAACGGAATTTTCAGGGCGCGCAATTCCCCGCCGAGCCAGTGAAAATCTTCCGCGAGCAGCGTGCCGTCGGCCAGCGGGTCGCGCACGTAGGCGTCGAACCCGGCGGAAACGGCGATGAGATCGGGCGAGAAATTTTTCAGGTCGCCGAGCGCGCGGGCGAGCGTGGCGCGATACGTTTCGCGCGGCGCAGACGGCGCGACGGGATAATTGAAGCAGTTGTTGCCGGCGTTTTTTTCGCCCGTGCCAGGATACGCGGGAAATTGGTGGACGGAAAAAATTGCCGTGCCTTCGAGGTTGAGCAAAATATCTTCCGTGCCGTTGCCGTGATGCACGTCGAAATCGAAAACGGCCGCGCGTTCTGTTCCGGTCGCAAGCGCATCAATCGCGGCGATGGCGATGTTGTTCAGGTAGCAAAAGCCCATGGATTTTTCGCGCGTGGCGTGGTGGCCGGGCGGGCGCATGAGGCTGAA
>CAYPTV010000639.1:0-1885 GCA_964413505.1 uncultured Bifidobacteriaceae bacterium
ATTCTGTCCGAACGTTGCGCAATTCTGTCCGAACATCCGTTGCCCATGCCCGGATGCCCGGATTTAACGCCTGGTTACGTGGCTAAACCGTTAATTTAGAATTAAATGCGCCAAAACATCCGGCCAAAGCTGGTTTTAGCCCGGAACACCGGTCTGAAAGGGAAAACCGTCCAGTCTTTCCAGACACAGGTAATAGCGGCGGAGGGCCGTCGCAGTCCAAGACGCTGTCGCGAACCTGCGGGGCTGGCGAACCGCGCGAAGCGTCTTGGACTGCGCCAGTCCTCTGGCGCTTTGGGCCGGGCGATTTTCCGAAACGGCGCGGCTTCTTCTTTCAGGGCGAAGCAAATGAGTGTGGACATTTAGCGCAAGGCATCCAGCAATTGCTGACGTTCGACGCCTTTATGAACACTCACGGCACGCACGATGCCATTCAGCGTGCCGATGCGGAGTGGATTGTGATTGGGAACGGAAAGACGTTGATGCGTCGGTGCGTCCGTTTGCAGAATGATGTGGCTGCCTTCCTGATGCACGACGCGATAATTCCAGTCGCGGCACAAAACTTTGACCAGTTGCGCGCCACTTAAATCGCGCGGGACTTTCATGCGCCGGCCAGAATTTCATCGCGCACCAGATGCAGCCGGATGCGCGGCTTTTGCGGCTGGTCGAAAAAATAAGCGCGCACGGCTTCTTGAACATTTTGGCGCACGGCTTCCCATGTGTCGCCTTGCGTGAAGATGTTTTCCGTCAGACATTCGGCGCAATAGCCGCCGTCCTCTTCCTGCGTCACTTCAAACACCAGTTCTTTCATGGCATCAAGCTACGGCGGATGTTTTCAGACCGCAAGCGCGGACTGGCTGACAATTTTTTGTAGGAGACGACGTGAGGAGTCTCTGACTGTTTTTTAATTTGAGTCTCGTCACCTCGACTCCTACGCGAAAATGTTCTGGCGGCCGATGCCGGTGAGCAAAATTGTGATGCCGGTTTTGCCCGCCGCGATTTTCCGAAACGGCGCGGCTTCTTCTTTCAGGGCGAAACAAATGAGTGTGGACATGAATCAAATTAAGCGGCTTTGTCTATCGTTTGAAATATACATCAGCAACTCCAAGTCCTTTCGTTTCCTGCAAAACCTGCAAATCTAAAATATATGAATTGCCCGCTTGGAAAACATTGGTGTAATCGTCTGTGCGTATTGTAAATGGCTGCACGGTAGAATTGCTCACGACCATTTGACCACTTTTCTTGTCAGTAATTTCCACTTGAACAATAAATGGCGTATGAGGATGCGTCAGTAGCGGTTCCGCGTTTATGTCTGAACATTCCAATACAATTTTAGGACTTCTATTTGTTGGCCAAACAAATTCACTTTCGCATTTTGCGTCCTTCACCGATAGGTCTATATGTCCGATAGCTTCACTCTTGAAATCATAAACGCGACTCCACCATCCAAGACCTGGTCCCCAATAATTGAAAAGGACGATCTTTTTGCTATCGTCTTTCTGAACAATGGCTGCTGTGTATGTCTGTATATCTGGCCGAAGTCCGTTGGGTATGCGAACTTGCCGAATTTCCAAAATCTTATAATCGGCTTCCTGTCCTTTTGGTAAACCCATGTCAAAAATTCTCTTGATGACATCATTAGTCGAAGCGGTTGCGGGCAAGCCTAGATTTGGAAGTCCACCACTATTCCAAGACCACAACCGGTTGGTATTTGAAAGATCGGCTACGAGCTGGTCAATTTCATCGGCTTTAGCGGCGTTTTGATTCGCAAAGAAAATTATTCCGCCAGCCAAAGCCAGCAACGCGACTGTTAATTTTGTTTTCATAAATTTATTTCATTTTATCCCCGCCAGCCTTTCCTTCCAGATTTTGTAAAGCTCCACGGTGG
>CAYPTV010000640.1:0-1882 GCA_964413505.1 uncultured Bifidobacteriaceae bacterium
GACACCACCAAGAAGAACGGCGCGCTGGTGATGTGCGAAGTGTATATGCCCGACAAGAAGACCCCGCACCCGAGCAACGCCCGCGCCACGATTCCCGATGATCCCGGCGCCTGGTTCGGTTTCGAGCAGGAATATTTTCTCTACAAGGACGGCGTGCCGCTCGGCTTTCCGTGCGGTGGCGGCTATCCCCCGCCGCAGGGTGAATACTACACCGCCGTCGGTTACAAGAACGTCGGCTGCCTCGCGCGGGAGATTGTGGACACGCACCTCGACCTCTGTCTTGATGCCGGCATCAACCATGAGGGCATCAATTCCGAAGTGGCCAAGGGCCAGTGGGAATTCCAGATCTTCGGCAAAGGCTCCAAGAACGCCGCCGACCAGATGTGGGTCGCCCGCTACCTGCTCATGCGCCTCTGCGAAAAATACGGCGTGGACGTGAACTGGCATTGCAAGCCCCTCGGCAAGGATGTGGACTGGAACGGCTCCGGCATGCACACGAACTTCTCCACCGAACACATGCGCGAAGTCGGCGGCCAGGAATACTTCGAGGCCCTCATGGCCGCGTTCGACAAGTACAAGAACGAGCACATCGCCGTCTATGGCCCGGACAATCATCTGCGCCTCACCGGCCTGCATGAGACCCAGTCCATTGACAAGTTCAACTACGGCGTCGGCAACCGCGGCGCTTCCGTCCGCCTGCCGCAATCCTTCATTCCCGACGGCTATCGCGGCTACTTGGAAGACCGCCGTCCGAACTCGCAGGGCGACCCCTACAAGATCGCGGGCCGCATCCTCCAGACCGTCGCCACCGTGCCGACCGGCAAGAAGGCGAAGAAATAATTAGTGAGACCAGCGGAGGAACTGGGGAACGGCGCGGACGAAAGTTCGCGCCGTTTTTATTTTTTGGAAAGCCAATGCGATTAGCCTTTGCAGCCTATCATGCTGTTAGGCCACGGTTTCACTTGACAGAAAGGCAAATAAATCTTGCCGATTTTTCTAGTTCTTTTGGGTCAACTCCTTGAATTGAAGCTGACCTGTTCAAGGACTCCCCTTGAAAGCAAGTTCTCACAGCGATGTTCTTATTCTCAATCCACACCACGGATTGACCGAGATAAACCCCTTCTGGAGCACTTTCGGTCTTTTCTGTTCCGATACTAAATTGATACTGATGACCTGATTCGGTTTTGCCATTCTCGTGATGAGTGCCCGAAATTCCTTTGGCAGAGTCCATTTCATTTTTAACACGCTCGGCAAGACCCTGAAACGATGCCACACTCTCGCAAGGAACCACGAAAATATCCGTTCGCATCGCAAAACCTTTTTTTAGAAAACCAGCAACTCCATGAATCGAGCTTGGCCTCGCAACCCAGTCAGAATCTGGCAGGGTGATTGAAAAACCATAATCAACCAATTTGTAATTCCAAGCCGTTGACGCCTTTTCCACCGTAGCGGGCTGATTTGTTAAGCTTTCACCTGATTCATTTGCCCAACCAAGCGGAACCATGACAGCCATAATCAGAGTATTTATAATGATTACATTTTTTAAGCGCATATAAAATATGAAAGGCATAACATTTAAGTAGGCCGCAGTTTTTGAGGCCTATCAAGTTTCACGAAATCGAGGCTGCGCTGAACGTAACCGGTTATCAAGCATAATTAACTCGCACCAAACATTTCCTTGTTCATCACGCCATCCGCGACCTTCGTCACGCCGCCCGTCATGCGGATTGAAAAACTGTCGCCGATTTCAATCTCAATTATTCCGCCCGGCATGTGGACGGAAATCTCGCGGTCGCACAGGCCGAGCTTGTGCGCCACCGCCGCCGACGCGCTGCTGCTGCTGCCGCTGGCCAGCGTGTAGCCCGCGCCGCGCTCCCAAATC
>CAYPTV010000641.1:0-1874 GCA_964413505.1 uncultured Bifidobacteriaceae bacterium
TAGATAGATAGATAGATAGATAGATAGATAGATAGATAGATAGATAGATAGATAATTTTATTTCAGACAACAAGGTCCATATCTAACAAACTAGATAATACATATAACATTAAAATGAAAATCAATACTGAATGGTAACAGTGATGAAATACACAAATAAACTTACATAAGCACCATAATATAATAAGAGTATTAGACTGAATATCCAAATAAATTTACAAAGTGTTTTACCACTTTGTTACCACTACACTGCCATTGTTCTTGAAATGCCAACTGGCACTTTCCCAGTAGGGATGAAAAAGATGGTAGTCCAAGATCTGACAGCATAGCAGTCACGCTGTGTATACGCGGATAACCAAAAAATATTTTAATACACTTGTTATAGCAAGCTCTTAGTTTCTCTATGGTGCCACTGTTAAATTTAGTCCAGAGTGCAGCATCATATAAACACATACAGTACGATTTAAAAAGCATTAGCTTAACATCAATAGAACATCGACTGAATCGTCTATTCAATATATTAATTCTCGAATACAAATTACGTACTTCACGCTTGATATCATTATCATCAGTACTGTCATGATTAACAATGTGTCCCAAATATTTGAATGCATCCACAAACTGCAAATATTGTCCAGACAGCATAAATGCAGGAAATGTATTACATATAACTTTCTGACGACAAGCCGGTTTGAATATCATACACACAGTTTTATCAGTATTGCAAGTAATATCACTACTGTTAATATTAATATCCAGCACATCAAGTAGAGCTTGTAAAGCCGCCCACGACGGTGCGAGAAGCACAATGTCATCAGCATAAGCCAACACATTCATCATTATTCCACCGATATTGCAACCTATATGAGTATCAATTATAGCCTGCAGTAGTTCTCGTATGTATCTGGTAAACAGAAATGGAGACAAAATTCCTCCTTGACGTGTTCCATTGTTGATATAGAAACTGTCAGAGGAGGTGTTGTGCCAGCGCACACAGACTTCTTGATGCGAATACCAAAATGCTAATAATGCTACAACACTTGTGTTAATACCATCATCTACTAACTTATTAAAAAGCTTCCAGTAATTTACAGAGTCAAATGCCTTCTTAAAGTCAATAAAACAAACAAACACATGGCTTCCTCGCTGGCTGTAGTAGTCAACAGTGCGTTTTAGAAGGCTAGTACACTGTGCAGTCGAATGGCCTTTTTAAAATCCAAATTGATAGGCATCACTATCTGCTACTGATGAAATTTTTTCTATCATAACAGTTTCAAATATTTTAGTAACTGCATTAGACAGCGTTATTGCTCTGTAATTATTTACATCCGTAAGGTCACCACCCTTACACTTGACTAGCGGAATAATGGTAGATTGCATAAATTTATGCGGTACATACTGGTGCTTGAAAAACAAAGTACAAAGAATAGCCAGGTGAGCATGCAGCCGAGGACACCCATACATAAAAGCTTCCATTGCTAAACCATCAGGTCCCGTTGCCTTGCCTTTTTTCTGGTGCTGTATAGCTGTAGCAATATCCACCATATTGACAACTGGAGAAGCAGTAGGCATACTGCTACCAATTCTGGCCGAGAATAACAATTTATCGTTATTGCAATCAACAGAGCTATAAAGCTGTTCAAAATGCAATTTCCACATGCTAGTGATATCATGATCACCGACTGCTCCACCTACTGTTGAAGCGTATTTAGTAGCTCTGTCAGTGCTAACTTTATAAATGCTGTTCCAGAATTTTCTGGGGTCTTTTGATTCTAGACTGCTAGCACATGCATTAGCACGTATTTGATCTTCGTGCTGTCTACAATAACGTAAAGCTAATTTAAAAGCAGCTCTAGTTTTTCGCATGCATGTGA
>CAYPTV010000642.1:0-1870 GCA_964413505.1 uncultured Bifidobacteriaceae bacterium
GGGTGTTGCAGCAAACCGGATAGCCGCAATCGCCATAGTCGGCCAACAGCTTGGCCTCGTCGCGGACGCCGATCTGCCGCATTTCGATTCGCGTTTGAAACTCGCCAGCCAATAGCCGAACCAATTCGCGGAAATCGACCCGACTTTCGGCCAGATAATAGACCACAACCCGCTCGCCGCCGAAAAGATGCTCGGCCTCGATCAATTGCATTGCAAGGCCGAGCCGTTCGACGTGTTGTTGGCAGATCTCGAGTTCGTGTTTGGCTTGTTGTTGAATACGATTCAGTTCGTTGCGATCCTCGACAGTCATCGCACGGAGTATCTGGCCGGTGTCGAGATCTTGAAGTTGGCGAACGACCTCGGCCGTGGCCTCACAAAGAACCTCGCCGGCCTCCAAACCGCGATTGGTCCGGGCGATAATCCGTGCTCCACGCGAGTATTCCCGACCACTGGCGGCCGAAAAGACCCCCAGGAACCGCATCACTCCGTAACGAACGACATAATCTGGCATACCGAAAGTCTAACCGAAACATCCCAAACTCGGAAGGGAAGCCAGCCACAATAAAACGGAGCGGATAAGAAGGACGCGCCCCGGGGGGAACGATTGTTCCAAGGTTGCCGATTTCCACGGCGTTTTTTCCCAGCCTTTTTGCCTAGTGCGGTTCCGTTTTAGGTGTAGCGGTAGCCGCAGTGTTTGAAATAGTTTCGACATTCGGACTCGGTGAACTTGCCGAGGATGCTGCCGCAGAGGTTCCAGAGCTTGTCGACGGTCCGTTCCGCTCCGTCGCGGAGCAGCTTTTTGAACTTGGAAAAGGCCAATTCTATCGGGTTTAGATCGGGCGAGTAAGGCGGCAAGTAACGAAGCTCGGCACCGACGGCTTCGATCGCTTCGCGGACGCCGGTGACCTTGTGGCTGGACAGATTGTCCATCACGACGATGTCACCTGGTTGTAGTGCGGGAGCCAGATGTTGCTCAACCCAGCCGCGAAACAGCGCGCCGTTGATGGGGCCGTCAGCAGTGAGCGGAGCGATGAATCCTTCCGCCCGCAACGCGCCGAGAAAGGTGGTGGTTTGCCAACGACCGCAAGGGGTCTTCTCCACCAATCGCGTGCCGATCAGAGTGCGGCCGTAGCGGCGCGTCATGTTCGTTTTTGCCCACGTTTCATCGATGAAAACGAATCGATTGGGATCGACCTCCTGCTGCGAAGCTCGCCATTGAATACGTTTCTCGGCCACATCGGGGCGATCCTGTTCACTCGCAATCAGCGTCTTTTTTTTCGCGACTGCTCCATCGCTCGACAAGCGTTACAGATCGTCGTCAGACAGACCTCGACACCACGTTCCTGTTTCAATTCAGCCTGCAATTCGCGCAGATAAACGTCGGGACGGGCGGTGAGCTTGGCCATCAACCAATCCGCCCAAGCGTGCCATTTCGGTTTACGTGGGGCCGCTTTCTTCGGTGCTATCTGCCCCGTCTCACGACGTTGCTGTTTGATTTTCCGCACCCACGAATCTGCAACCTTGAAACGCACCGCGATCGCGTGAGTTCCCTCGTTGGCGTCGCAAGCGGCGAGCACTTCGCCACGAAATTCCGCATCGTATGGTTCCATCGAGACCACCTCCTTGAGATGGCCCCTACTTTACCATGCCTACGCAGAACGCGCCAGACCAACCGTGGAACCGCTCTAGGAATAATAGAACTTACGCGCAGTCGATACCTGATTTACGTTGGGGAGCGAAATTGGGTGGCGTGCTAGGAACCAGCATCGGAATAGTGACCACCACATATCATTGGTCGCTATGAGTTGCCTTGATTAGTGCGGTTCCGTTTTAGGTGTAGCGGTAGCCGCAGTGTTTGAAATAGTTTCGA
>CAYPTV010000643.1:0-1867 GCA_964413505.1 uncultured Bifidobacteriaceae bacterium
GAATTTTTCAAGCTGCGCTTAACCACGTCTGCCTTGAACTCGCGAAGAAAATTGTCCGCGATGGCGAGGGCGTGCATCGTGTCGTGACCGTGCGCGTGAACGGCGCGAAGACGGTTCAGGACGCCGATGCCGCCGCGCGGGCGGTGGCGAACAGCGCGCTGGTTAAAACGAGTTGGCACGGCGGCGATCCGAATTGGGGTCGGATCATTGACGCCATCGGCTATTCTGCCGCGACGGTGGTGGAGGAGAAAATTGACATCGGCTATTCCGCCACCGGCAGCAAAAAGATTTTGTGGAGCCTCAAGCGCGGCCAGCCGACGAAGGCGACGTTCAAGGAATTGTGCGCCGCGGTCGCGCCGAAGGAATTTGAACTTCACATCAACCTGAACCTCGGCAAGGCGAGCGCGGTGATGTATGCCGCCGACTTGACCGAGGAATATGTGGACTTCAACAAGGGCGACGTGACGGATGCAAGTTCGTTGGGCGGCTGATTTTTAGCCACAGATTTTCACAGATGAAACACAGATTCTGAAATCCAAAAGCCGCTGGAAAAAATCCAGCGGCTTTTGTTTTCAATCGGAAATCGAAAATCCGAAATCGGCAATCAGTAGGCGGCTTGCGCGCCTTTGATGTTTTTCTTGCCCATCCACGGCATCAACGCGCGGAGCTTGGCACCGGTCTTTTCAATCGGATGTTTCTCGCCCTTCTTGAGCAGCGCGTTGTAGCGTTTGTAGCCGCCTTCGTATTCTTTCACCCAATCCTTGGCGAACTTGCCGGACTGGATGTCTTTCAGCGCGGCTTTCATGCGTTTCTTCACACTGGCGTCAATGATCTTCGGGCCAACGCTCACGTCGCCCCACTTGGCGGTTTCGGAAATCGAGAATCTCATGCCGCTGATGCCGGCTTCGTTCATCAAGTCGGCGATGAGTTTTAATTCGTGCAGACATTCGAAGTAGGCCATCTCCGGCGAATAACCCGCTTCGACGAGCACTTCAAATCCGGCCTGCACCAACGCGCTCGCGCCGCCGCAGAGCACGGTCTGTTCGCCGAACAAATCGGTTTCGGTCTCTTCCTTGAAATTCGTTTCGAGGACGCCGGCGCGCGTGCCGCCGATGCCTTTGGCCCAGGCGAGCGCGATCTTCTTCGCGTCCTTGCCGGGATTTTGATACACGGCGATGAGGCTCGGCACGCCTTTGCCTTCGGTGTATTGGCGCCGAACGGTATGGCCCGGACCTTTCGGCGCAACCATGATGATGTTCACGTTTTTCGGCGGAACAATCGTTTTGAAATGGATTGAGAAGCCGTGCGAGAACACGAGCGTTTTGCCTTTGGCCAGATTCGGTTCAATGTCTTTCTTGTAAGCGGCGGCCTGCTTGGTGTCAGGCAGCGCGACCATGATGACGTCGGCGCGCTTGACGGCTTCGGCGGTGGTGACGACTTCAAATCCCTTTTCCTTCGCGACGGGAATGGACTTGCTGCCTTCGTAAAGGCCGACGATGACTTTGAGGCCGCTGTCCTTGAGGTTGAGCGCGTGGGCGTGGCCCTGCGAGCCGAAGCCGAGGATCGCCAGCGTTTTGTTTTGCAACACGCCGAGGTCGGCGTCTTTGTCGGTATAGACTTTGGACATAAAATTTAGTTGATGGTTTATGGTTGAGGGTTGATAGCCGTTATTTGCGCGGCATCGCGGCCTTGCCGGTGCGGGTGATTTCCTGCACGCCGAACGAATTCATCAGGTCGAGGAACTTGACGATCTTGCTGTCGGCACCGGTGATTTCGATGGTGAGCGACTTGGGCTGCACGTCCACGATTTTGGCGCGGAAAATGTCCGTGATCTGCATCACCTCGGCGCGCGACTTGGAATCCACGC
>CAYPTV010000644.1:0-1866 GCA_964413505.1 uncultured Bifidobacteriaceae bacterium
GGCTGGAGTTGGCGCTTTCACCACCACCGTTGACCGCACTTACCACATAGTAATACATCGTGCCATTGACTGCCGTGGTGTCGGTGTAACTCGCCGTTGTCGGGCTGGCGATGGTCGCATAACCGCTGCCGCTGGTGGTTGAGCGTTTCACATTGTAACTCGTCGCGCCGCTGGAGGTGTTCCAGGTCAGGGCCACTTGGTTGTTGCCCGCTGCGGCAGCCAGGCCGGTCGGGGTGGGCGGAATGGGCGGTTCCGGCGTGGCCGAAACCTGGCTGGAGTTGGTGCTCTCACCGCTGGCGTTCACTGCCGACACAACGTAGTAATACGTCGTGCCGTTGACCGCCGTGGTGTCGGTGTAACTCGCCGTTGCCGGGCTGGCGATGGTCGCATAACCGCTGCCGCTGGTGGTCGAACGCTTCACGTTGTAGCTCGTCGCGCCGCTGGAGGTGTTCCAAGTCAGTGCCACTTGATTGTTGCCCGCTGCGGCAGCCAGGCCGGTCGGGGTGGGCGGAATGGGCGGTTTGGGCGTGGCCGCGACCTGACTGGAATTGGCGCTCTCGCCGCCGGCATCCACGGCCGACACCACATAATAATAGGTGGTTCCGTTCACGCTTGTTGGGTCGGTATAGCTCGGCGTGGTCGGAGTGGCGATGATGGTGTAAGGTCCGCCACTGACTGTGGCCCGCTTCAGGTTGTAACTTGTCGCGCCGCTGGAGGTGTTCCAAGTCAACGCCACTTGATTGTTGCCCGCTGCGGCAGCCAGGCCGCCCGGGGTGGGCGGTGGCGTGCCGAGGTTGCCCGCAACGCCGCCGGCGTTCATCGCGACAACCTTGTAGTGATAAGTTGAACCCAAGGGCAGACCACCATCGGTGTAGTTGGTCGTCGCCATGGACTGAATGAAATTGTCCGGGAATACAAACGGGCCGTTTGCGCTGGTGGAGCTGTAGAGAATATAACCCACCGCTCCGCTCACTGGCGACCAGGAGATGAAATTCGATTGGTTGGTGCTGGTTTGAGTATTAACGACATTCAAATTTCCGGGTGCATTCGCC
This sequence comes from uncultured Bifidobacteriaceae bacterium, assembly GCA_964413505.1. Lineage (GTDB taxonomy): Bacteria > Verrucomicrobiota > Verrucomicrobiia > Limisphaerales > UBA11358 > UBA11358. The sequence continues at coordinate 1,053 of CAYPTV010000644.1, forward strand.
GGGGCGGGTGGCACGGGCTTGGCGGTGACCGCTGTGGAACTGCCGCTGGTGCCTCCCGCGCTTGAAGCCGTAACAACGTAGCTGTAAGTGCAGCCCAAGGTTCCGGAGGCATCGGTGTAGGTGTTGTTTGTCGTCGTGTTGCTCAGGATGATATAAAACGGAATGTAACCTATGGAGTTAAGCACCGTGCCACGCTGAATGGTGTAATAATTTGCGCCCGGAACAGCATTCCAGGTGAGTGAAACCGCGCTGTTATTGATGCCGGCAATAACACCCGTGGGAGTGGCCGGAACGCCGGTGCCAATGCTTGACGACGGCGTCACGGCGGCGCTTTGCGGCGAATTGCCACTGGCGTTCACCGGGTTCACCGATTGCACAACATAGTAATAGGTCGTCCCATTGACGGCGGTGTTGTCCACAAAAGTCGCGTTCGCCGGACCGCTGCCGCAAACCGGGCCGATGACGCCGTTCGCGATGGAACCGTAACCGCTGCCGGAAATCGTGGAGCGAAGAATGTTATAACTGGTGGCTCCGGCAACCGCCGGCCAGCTTAACAGAGCCGAGTTGTTGCCCGCATAAGCCGTCATGCCCGTCGGCGCAGGCGGCACATAGCCAGTCAGTTCCAGCCGGATGTAATCATACATGAAGTGGTGGGTAAAGTCGGAGCCGCCAGCCTGCCGGAAGCTGAAGTTGATGGTGTTGTTGCCGGCCTGCAGCAGGCTGCCGGAAAACGTAAGCCGCTCGTCGGAATATCCGCCGTGGTTCTCCTCGCGGATGTTGGAGTCGCTGATGTCGTTGTTGGGGGACCACCCGG
>CAYPTV010000645.1:0-1863 GCA_964413505.1 uncultured Bifidobacteriaceae bacterium
ACAAACCGCCGCTCAAAACGAGCGCGAGGCAGAGGATGAGTTTGGGTTTCATGGGAGTCTGTGTTAAGCCATCAGGGCAGCACATGGGCTGGTATGGCATTTGTGCCAATCGAACAAGTTGGAGGCTCGCCGACCCTTCCGATTGTATAAGTTCCACCATCTGGACAAATGGGCATTGTTCTCATCATTGGAAGAATGTCATTCCACGTTGGAACATCATTCGTAGTTTTTTTGTTATCAAGCGCCCACTCTTGTTTGGCGGCATCAATTATCCGCAAATTATCAATGCACCGATTTTGTGGATAAGAATTGTGACCATGAAAATTCTGAAATGGTGACCAAACACTAAACACGACAAACAAACCGCCGCTCAAAACGAGCGCGAGGCCGAGGATGAGTTTGGGTTTCATTTGCGTGCGTTATTTATCAAGGTCTGATAGCTGACATCGTCGCCAATTGAATTGGTTGATGTAAAATTAAAACCCTTGAACTCATATTGGATTGTCAGATGTTTCTTACCGCCCGGAAAAGGGCCGTTACCGAGCGTCTTCATATTCACTGTGAAGCCATCGGCGTTGGTATGCAACAGTTCAATGACGCGCGCGGTCACGTCGGCAATTTTCTTTTTTGCACCAAACTTGGCGGACTGGATGGTGATGCTTGAACTGTCCGGCGGCACAGAATTGTCCCAGAGCGGGCCGTTCTTCGCTTTCGTGCGCGCGAGGTCAAACTTCCACGGAAATTGATAAATCGAACCGCCATTAAAACCAGTCGCGCTATAAACAAGGTAAGACGGAAATTCATCCCAGAAAATGCTGTCGGGGTGGTGACGGAACTGCTGCCAGTCTCCATATCCCTCCGGCATTTGCTTTTTAAGAGTCAAAATATTGTTGGTCAGGTCAAGGCTGGCGAACACAAATGGAACTATTCCACCTTCCAATCCAATTTCGGATGGGCTTTTGGATAAAAAATCATTGGTTGAAAAAAAGGATTTTAGATAAGCCTCTGCTTCTGGGGGGAAATCAATGGACGTAATATTCCAATAAGGAACATTGCCGAATTTGATGCGCTGGCAAAGATACGAACCGATGACCAAGACTTTTTCATCGCCATAAATGAATTCTTGCGGATGCGGAAACCTCACCAGCAGGGAGTCGTTGTATTCGTAATCCAAATTACCATTGCTATCAACCCGCTCCGAAGTGCCGGTGGCCGGATTTTTCAGGAACAATTCATTGATTCGGACGCCGTCAGGAAAGCCGGATTCAGAATGAGTGTGGTTTTCCAAAACTTCGCCGGAAGGCAGCGTGACGGACTCTGTCCGCTTGTCACTCGTGAGATAAAAATGTAAAGCGACGGTCAAAAGTGCAACCGCGCCATAGTAAGCCAGAAACACCGTCGGCACGGCAATGACCGCCGAAATCCAAAAGCGTTGACGGTTTGTGCGCGAAAGAAAAAACGGAAGGCGAAAATAAATCGCCCAAGCAAAAACGGCAACATTGCCAATCACGATCAATCCCCAGGAAATCCGGTTGTTAAATCCCAAACCCATGAAAGTTCCCAACGAAACAAAGGACAGAATTAAACTTAAAAATGAAACCAACATTAGCCGGAAAAACAGTCCGACAAACCACCAGAGTTTAGATTTTGAAGATTCAGTCATGCATTCATCGGCAATGGTAACTCTGACTCTGACACAAAATTAAACCAGTTCGTTCATTTCATTAAAAAAGCGGCCTCCGCTGCCGGAGGCCGCTCGCGTTATTTTAATTCTTCAACCGTGAAACGGCTGGCTGGCGGGCAGGTAAAATTCGCTGCGGATGCCGGCGTTGGTGTCCACGGTGTAGGGCCATTCGGCGTCGG
>CAYPTV010000646.1:0-1861 GCA_964413505.1 uncultured Bifidobacteriaceae bacterium
TTCTCTCCGCCGCAAGGCGCAGACAGAATTCGGCTTACAGCCCTTCCAAAACCATTTTTATTTTCTTCCGCAGATTTCGCGGACGAACGCAGATTGGGAGCTTCTTCATTTTCATCTGCGTAAATCCGCGAAATCTGCGGATAAAATCACTTCAGACGGGTTGCTTCTTTGCCATTGGAAATCGCTGAAGACTTTCTTTGCACCAAAACCGTCGGCGCGCCCAGGTTGCCCAGGCGGTCCACGGCGCGGATGGAGATGGCGTCGGGATTTGAATTGTAAAGGATGCGGCTGGTCTGGGTTCCGGGCAGAACGTCCGTCGTCCAATTGTTCGTCATGCGGACTTGAAGCAGCCACCAGCGCGGCGTTCCGCTTTCGGGGATGGCCCAGCGGATGGCGGTCACGGAATTTTCCGTGGCGGCAAATAAATCCGTTTTTTCCGGCGGCACAAAACGAATCCACGGCGAGGGCGGCACGAGCGCGGGCTGCGCGTATCGCGCTTGGACGGCGGCGGCGAGAGCAGGATTGCCGGTGACGCTGCGGAGATGAAAATGGATTTCGCCGCTGACGCTGGTCTGTGTGCGGACTGCCTGGATTTGCCGTGTGATTTCCTCCGCCGGAAACTTCGTGTCTTCCACTGCGGCAAAGACGTGGCGGCCTTTTGGATTCTGCGCGCGCCACCAGTTGAACAGCACGGGAAAACTTTGCCCCGGCGACGCGACGGGCCAGTAAAGTTGCGGCGCGAGATAATCCACCCAGCCGTTGGCCAGCCACAGGCGCGCGTCGGCGTAGAGGCTGCCGTAGGCGTCGAGCCCCTTGACCTGCGGCGGATTCTGCGGTCGCCAGATGCCGAAGGGGCTGATGCCGAATTGCACGTCCGGTTTCGCAATCTTGATTTCCTGCGAAACTTTCTGGACAAACTGGTTCACATTGTTGCGCCGCCAGTCGGCACGCGACAGGCCGCTTTTCATCCCGTATTTCTGCCAGCTCGCGTCGTCGGGAAAATCCAGCGTGTGTCCGACCAGGTTTTTTATGGGATACGGATAAAAATAATCGTCGAAGACAATCCCATCCACATCGTAGCGGTTCACGACATCGAGGACGACGGCGAGCGTGTGCGCCTGCGCCGCCGGTTCACCGGGGTCGAGCCAGACCTGGTCGCCGTAGCGACGGATGAGTTCGGGATGCGTCCAGACGATTTGATTTGTGGAGGCAGGCGATTTGGCTTCGGGGTGTGAGGCGCGGAAGGGATTGATCCACGCGTGCAGTTCCAGTCCGCGCCGGTGCGCCTCGGCAATGGCGAACGCGAGCGGATCGTAAAACGGCTGCGGCGCCTTGCCCTGTGTGCCGGTGATTTTTTCCGACCACGGCTCAAGTTCGGAGGCATACATGGCGTCGCACGCCGGGCGCACCTGGAAGAAAATGGCGTTGAGATGGAGCTGCTGCGCGCGGTCGAGGAGCGAAATCAATTCCGCCTTCTGCTGCGCGACGGGCAGGCCGGGTTTGGAGGGCCAGTCGGCATTGGTCGCAACCTCGGTGATCCATGCGGCGCGGAATTCGCGGGCGGGCGGGGGCGGAACGGCATTACCCGGCTCATAGCTGGTGTCGGCGGCAAAAACCAGCGCGGGCAGACAAAAGACCAGTGCGGACAAGAATTTGGTTCGGAGCTTCATCAAGTTCGCCTGCAATTTAATCGCAAACGGCGATTGGCAAAGTTTTTTCGGCAATTCGGGCAGCATTTATGCGGCGTTTTGCGGGGAGCGCCATATTTATTTTGACAGGAACCGGCGGTCGTGATTAGCTTGTTCCCGTTGCAGCCGAAATCCGGCTTCCTTCCTGGAGCCGGATGCGGGAGACCCAAAAT
>CAYPTV010000647.1:0-1858 GCA_964413505.1 uncultured Bifidobacteriaceae bacterium
GAAGGAATATCCCATGTCCAATTCCATTCACTCCCTTTCACATGTGTAGCTTAGTTGCATTTTAATGCATTCTGGAGAACGTTGTATATGGGCCTACCCCTGATGTCTGAAGTCACGGCCTAAGTTAGGAAAGAATATCCTCTTTTAAGTAAGTAAGTAAGTAAGTATATTCTTTATTAGAAAAACCATATGACAAACGCATTCGGCTTACAATAAACAAGCTAAATAGTAATTAACTACATTATATAAACTATAATGATGACAGCAAAACGTCAGCAATCATCGAAAACAAACACGAATATTTACATAGTTAATCCCCAGTATAGGCATAGTGTTAATCTTATAATTAATTACACAGCACAGTAAGTTGATGATAAAAGTAACATTGTAATAAATGAAGAGACAATATAGAGACAATGATGGAACACAATCCTTTAAGTACAACGGAATACATTCGTGAGTAATGAGGTATAAAATTGATTGAACTAATTAACATGTTTTTAATGATAATTCTGGTACACAAATTTAGTTAGAACAAATAAGTGGTGGCTGTATATAATACTATAGATAAATTACTATTAATAGGAATCTTTATACAACATCCGATGTAAAAAATTACGAGACATATTGTTGTCGTTGGCAGGCAGACTATGGTTATGTTTCCTAGAACGTAAATTATATATGTTACTTTTCTTTGGAGGGAGTAGCGGATACATAACGTGATCTGTGTTATTGAGTATTTTTGCAAACAGATTTCCATCAGCCTCGTCGAACAGTTCTTTTATTTGCAGGGCTGGCGCTTTCATAACTCCCCATTTTGTAGCCTTAGACAGAATAGCCTGGAGCCTGGCTAGATCAGAACAGTTTGCAAAGCCTCGCCACGCCGGGGCTGCGTGTAACAGTCGACTGACAAGAGTAGAATGAGAAACAGTATTTAATTGGTTTAATGGCATGCCATGAGCTTTTAATGTTTTAAGGGCATACAGGTTTTGTCCAGAAAGATGAGTGAGATTATCCACATGATTAGAAACTGAAAGATTTTTGCATATGACGGTCCCAAGAATTTTGACACAGTCAACTCGGATAATGCCAGGGATATGGGGTGGATTGTTTAACTTGGCACTTCGCTTAGTAGTGACAATCATTTCGCAAGACTTAGCGAGGTTAAGTTTCAGATTGTTTTTATTGGCCCACTGTTCAATAGCCAGTAGTTCTGTGGTGATGGTGTGACCGTTACACGCAGGCACAATTAAGTAGGTGTCATCGGCATACTTGTGCAACCTGTTGCCAGGCACAGTAGCCTTAAGGTCACTGGCATTAATGATATAACTCACTGGCCCTAAAGCGGACCCCTGGATAATGCTAGCATTGATCGGCAAGGGGTCAGAAATAACACCGTTGGCTTTAGTGCAATGACTACGGTTAGTCAAGTAGTCAACAATCCAGTTATATATATTATCCAGTAAAGGCAGATTAGCAAGTTTAGTAGTGAGAGTACTGTGGCGGACAGTGTCAAATGCCTTACTGAAGTCAAGAGATATTATGTGCACGTAAGGATTAGAACCAGATAGTTCAGTTAAGTCATTTAAGATATTGGCCAATGCAGCAGTAGTGGAACCAGTAGGTCTGAATGCATATTGGTCGGATAGGTCAGCTTTTAACTCTGACGTAAGTAGTAATGGATTGAAGGCCTCTCTAATGATGAGTTTTTCTGTAACACGTGACAAGATAGGCGTGATAGAGATTGGCCTGTAGTCAGACGAATGTAAAGGTTGCTGAATCTTAGACACTGGAGTGATGCAGGCTGTTTTCCACTGTGTTGGGACTGTGAATTCTGTGATGGATTTGTTCATCAATA
>CAYPTV010000648.1:0-1858 GCA_964413505.1 uncultured Bifidobacteriaceae bacterium
TTCGTCATTTTAGAAGGTATAATCGACGACAATCGCAATTATTGTAGGGAATTGTCTCGCCTAGACGACGGAAGAGCAATCGATAGCAGGTCTTTTGTGGAACGGTGGCAGTCGGTGATGCCGCGACGTAACGAAAATACCGCAAAATGCTCGAAATCGACGATATTGGTAATATTAAAAAAATTCTGGTTTTTTTGTTTTAGAATATTTTAGCGAAAGTTTTCACGTACTTTGTAGGTAGTTACGTGTACTTTATGACGGATGCATAAAGGATATCAATAATTGTTAGATGGCGGCGTGGCGACGTCGTTTTCACAAAAAAAGTACCTAAAAAGTTCAAAATCTGCGAGTTGGGCTCATTTTCAAAACACCACAAGTTTTTCAGTCGGTAATATTTAGCAGAATAGTTTAGAGTGTTTTATCAAGCATTGCTCCAGGTTGTCGACGCACTCACAAAGTATATCAAGTTCGGTCAGTTGTCCATGCGGCCGGCTCGAAATGACTACGTTTGACAAACGAAGAGCGGCGTACCCGATATAGGTAATTTTCAAAACCTCACAACTTTTTTAGTTTTTAACTTGGAATCGATATCTCGAGCAATTATAGTAGGGGATTGTCCGTAGTTTACGAAGGAATAACACCCCTTAATCGATTCCGTCGACGACGTCGTTTTTAAAATATTTTTCTAAAAAAGGGGGCAACGGCCCCGAAAAAAGGCTCCTTTTTGCTTCCCAAGCAAATATTTCAAAATGTTTAACTATCACTTTTTTCGGCCTTTCATCCCGATTCAGAAACTTCTTTCAGCGTTAAGATCGCAGGTCGGGTGGCCGAGAACGAAGGCGGTCTTTGCAGAAAATATTTACCCCCAATTTTTAAAAAAATATTTTTGGGGGGCGGGGGCCTCCGGGGCCCCCGCCCTCGTATGTTTGTTTTAGAAGTCATATAGGGGGTCAATCCAAATAGACACTTTGGGTCGAATTCGGCAACGGGGCGACGTCGCAGAGCAGAGAAAACTCAAAAAGTTCGACAAAAAGCGAAGGCTCATTTTGAAAACGCTCCCCTAACGTCATTTTTGAAATATTTTGGAATATTAAAATTGGCGATAGCCCTAAATTGTCCCCTATGTTAGCCCTGAAGTTTTTAGAATTGTTTGATCACTTTTAAAAAATCTGTAGCCTGCAAAACTATTTGTATCGACAATTTTGGTTTTGCGTCCCTACAAATGGCCCCTTAGGCCTTCGGACAGATTTTCCGCGATCAACATTGAGAGCTTGTCGCCCCGAACAAGAATCTTTCAACCGCGTGACGATAGCACGTCGGGGGACCAAACGGTAGCGAGTTCAAAATTGACGTCGACACAAGCAGCAAGCCAGATTGGCCCACAGGCAGCAAAGTCCGTTTCTTACTTACTCACCTACCGCCCCCGGTTTTTGGCTATTTTTGCGATTTTGAAGGGGACGCCCAGTAAATTCGTTATTTCTGTTCCGGCCATTCGGTAGAAGAAGGTACCGCGGACAAAATATAATAAAATTAGCTTGTGCCTATCTCAATAACTCGAGAAAATAATTTTCGAAGCGTTTTTTAAAGTTTGGGGGCGTTTTTCGCCCTGTTCCCTATACAAAATGTTTTTCTTAGGGCCGCGATCCAAAAATTTACTCACGATGGAAAATTTTTCCCGATTTTTTGACACCTTCCGCTTGTCGATAGGACGCATTTAAGAATAGGGACCCCAGAGCCCAGTTGTGTAACTTTCATACCTGAGGAAACGCCTTCCAATATGAGAGTTGTTCGCTATGCGCGTCTTGATAATGGTAGGCTGTAGGTCTTCGCCGAAGACTCTTTGTGCGCTCGCGTCGAG
>CAYPTV010000649.1:0-1856 GCA_964413505.1 uncultured Bifidobacteriaceae bacterium
TGGAAGAAATACACAATCTACCAGTCGGATCAAAATTACAGAAAATATAAGACAGTCAGAAATGAGGTCAATAAACTGGTTAAGAATGACCAAATACAGTATCGCAAGAAACTATTAGCCAGTTTCAAAGACAATGAAAAGCGTTTCTATGGATACATTCGTAGATTACAGACCAGGCCAGTTGAGGTGACCCAGCTGAAGAAATCAGACGGAAAGACTACAAGTACTGACCTGGAAGTAGCTGAAGAGCTGGGAATGTATTTTCATGAAGTGTACACCAGAGAGGACACACCACTGCAGCCAATGAATGATGACAAATTGTTGACACACAAACCATTTGTAGACAGTGTGATTGACCTCAGTCCAGAAATGGTAAAATCAGTTCTTAGCAAACTACAGCCAAATAAGGCGCCAGGCCCAGATGGCCTACATCCTATGATGTTGAGGGAATGTGTGAATGAGCTGGCATATCCGGTGAGTAAAATCTATGCAAAATCCTTTGACTCTGGGATTCTACCAACTGATTGGAAAAGTGCAAATATCTCGCCTATCTTTAAAAAAGGATGAAAAGCAGATCCCGCAAACTACAGACCAGTTGCATTCACTTCAGTATTGTGCAAAGTAATGGAGCGATTGCTTAGAATCGGCATGTTGAATTATTTGGAGCACAATGGACTTCTCAGTCAGCATCAGCATGGCTTCACAAAGAAAAGATCTTGCCTAACTAACTTGCTCGAGACGTTTGAAGCTTGGACTGATGCACTGGACACAGGATACGGTGTGGATGTCGTATATCTTGACTTCAGGAAAGCTTTCGACACTGTTCCTATTCAGAGACTCCTGTACAAATTAAGGTACTACGGCATAGAAGGAAGACTGTATAACTGGATTGTGGATTTCTTAACGGCAAGGAAGACAAGGGTCAACGTGAGGGGTTCATGGTCGAAATGGAGAGAGGTATTGAGTGGGGTTCCACAAGGATCAGTCCTTGGTCCGATCTTGTTTCTTATATTTGTAAATGATCTACCAGATTGGATGAAGTGCAGTATAAAGCTGTTTGCTGACGATACAAAGATATGGAACAAGATTAGTAAAAAGGAAGATCAGGAGGAGCTGCAGGAGGATTTGGACAGCATGATGAAGTGGTCAGATAGATGGCTATTACGACTACATCTCGATAAGTGTAAGGTAATGCATATTGGGAACCAAGTGAAGACAAAATATTATTTGCAGGGATCTGATGCAAGAACAGAATTGACGGAGACAACGGAGGAAAGAGACTTAGGAGTGCAGGTCACCAACAATTTGAAAGTCACAGCTCATTGTGCAAAGGCAGCAGCAAAGGCTAATGCAGTTACAGGGATCATCAGAAGGCATTTCAAAAGACTGAACAGGAAGGACTTCGTCTTGCTGTATAAGACTTATGTCAGACCTCATCTTGAGTACTGCGTCCAAGCATGGTCACCAAGTTTGAAAAAGGATATAAAGTTGTTGGAAGCTGTTCAGCAAAGAGCAACAAAACTTGTTGAAGGTTTCAAAGGTCTCATATATGAAGTCAGACTGCAGAAATTGGGTCTAACAACGCTGGAGAAAAGAAGGATTAGAGGAGATCTCATTGAGACCTACAAACTATTGACATCGAAAGAAGGTATTGGCTTTGAAAAGTTCTTTAGCCTAGCACATTCCGAATATGGTCTTAGAGGACACTCTCTGAAGCTGAAGGTTGAAAGGTCGAGATTGGATGTAAGGAAAAACTTCTACAGTCAAAGAGTTGTGAAGGAATGGAATGGTCTGCCACAGTTTGTAATTGAATCAGCCACAGTCAATGGATTCAAGAATAGACTTGTCAACTATTG
>CAYPTV010000650.1:0-1855 GCA_964413505.1 uncultured Bifidobacteriaceae bacterium
TCAAATAATCGCGCGCCAGTTGTCCAGCGGCTTCGTTGGCCAGCGTGTTCTGCCAGCGCGTCGCGATCTGGTCGTGAATTTCCAGCAACTGGTCCTTGAGATGCCGCGATTCCTGCGCGGCGGGATTATTGTCAAACTCCAGCGGGATTTTCGCGCGTTCGGCCAGCCGGCGCACGGCGTCCACGAAGCCGATGTTTTCATAATCCTTGACGAACGTGAACACGTCGCCGCCCTTGTGGCATCCGAAGCAGTGAAAAATCTGCTTGTGCGGATTGACGTTGAAGCTGGGAGTTTTTTCCTTGTGAAACGGGCAGAGCGCGGTGAAGTTCGCGCCCGTTTTTTTCAGCGGCACATAAGCGCCTATCACGTCCACGATGTCGCTGGCGGCGCGGATGCGTTCGAGTGTCGCTGGAGAGATGCCGGCCATGCGCGTGATTGGCGCGAGCGCCGGTCAATTGCCGGTTCTCGGCGGGGGTTTGATGTGTTTTACATCCAGCCGCAGCTTGTCAACCAGCAGCAGGCGAAGATTGCTCTTGATGTAATGGCCGGTGGCTGACTGCACAAAAATCGCGGCCTGAACGTCGTTGAAGCTGGGAAAAAAGCTGCCGTTCATCGTGCCGCCGCCGAAATTGGCCCGATCCGTGGCTGCCTGCCTCGCGATGTCCTGCTGCGTATAAACGGGCGCGTTGATCAAGGCCAGTGCGGCCAGCAACATGCAGGCAAAACGAATCATTCCCGCCGGCATCCCGAGATAGTATTCGGCACCCTTGAAAGTGTCGTTCTTGACCAGACGCTCCGTGAACAGTTTTTTTATAACACCGAAAACAAGCGCCACCACCAGCCCCAAGGCCAGATATCCGCTGACATCGGCCACCGTCCTGCCCCACGCAAGCTTTTGTGTCAACAGATCGGCGACGGTCGGATAACCCAGTCCGCAGACGATCACCAGCGCAATCCATTGCAGCATCGGCAGCAGCTCCCGCGACAGGCCGTTCCGCCGCCCACGAAAAATGCCGAAAGCCAGCACCGCGACAAACACCAGGTCAAACCAATTGACCGAGAGTTTGCCTGCAAACGCGGACGCGGAACTTGCCGCAACAGCAATCATGAAATTGAAATTAAAGTTTCCGCGCCGAAACGCGAGTAAAAAATCCCGCTCATCCGGCGAATGACTGGCAGGAATTTGAAATGGCGCACAAAAGATTTGCCGCCTCACTCCCGCAGGCATGTCTATGTTGGGGGACACGCTGCATGATGACGAACGTGGTTGAAACGGACTTTCAACCACCACTTGTCTCGCAGAAATTGGATGAGGGGGGGAAGACGCGAAGGCTCCAAGATTTGATTTCCAGCATTGTGCCTTGGCGGCTTGATGGTCAAATATGCTATCAAGGTAGGGACAGCGCGGCGTCCCTGCCACCCGAATTGGAAGATTTTCTGAGGATGAGGATGAGCATGACGGCGAGGAGGATTCGATGACGGCCCGGAACATATGAACGAGAAATTTTCTGCGGGCCGAACAAGCGTTTGACAACCTTGGAAATAAAAAGACTTGCCAAATTCTTCCGGGAGGCGTAAATCGATTCCGTCAATCGGAAAGTTCAAAACGAATGTAATCACTTAAAATAAAAAACAGATTTGCGGCTTCGGCTGCTGTCCATAACGAAACGGGAAATTTCACTCACATGGCAGCGCTCGAAGCACGCCCGCGCTGGGCGTGCTGAAAGCGTTCTTGTGAGGGCATTCCCGTGCCCGTTATGGGACGTGAGTAATCACGCCCTTTTGGCTGGCAGACGGGAACGCAGGAAAGGGAATCAGATGAAAAACTTAAAAAAGATTGCGGTTAGTTTAGCAG
>CAYPTV010000651.1:0-1842 GCA_964413505.1 uncultured Bifidobacteriaceae bacterium
TCTCCGATATCACGACAAATGTCGTCTATTATTACACGCTGGACGGCACCGATCCAACCAATGCGCCCGCAAGCCAGCAGGTGGTCAGCACGAATGGCACGGTCTCACTTTCGCTGAACGGAAACACCAACATCTTTTTCCAGGTGCGCGCCTTTGGCGCTCCTGGCACTCCTGAAGCCGGATATGCGGTCAGCGGAACAGCCCAGCAGGATTTTGTGCCCGGTTCTTTCGTGCCAAACACCATCAGCTTCGGTTTCGCGTCAGGCGAGGCGTCCAGCGCCTTTATAGCGACGCCAGGAGAGACAAATTACATACCCGTCACGCTGACAACGGTGCCCGGCACGGTTATTGATAGTATGCAGTTCAACGTGAGCGTCAACAGCACCAATCCCGGCTCCCCAATTACGCCCGGCGCATTCAATTTTCTATCCATGTTGGAACAGCCCAATCCCACAAATCCGACAGTCTATGAGACCATCACCAACTTTGAATTCGTGGATCCTTCAGAGAATCTGATCAGCGTGGGCTGGCTGGAACGCGCCGGTCAGACGAATCTTTACAACTCCTTGTCACAGGATTTGATTGCATTCTCACAAGCGCATGACGATCTGTTTCCAGGCCCTCAACAACCCAATGGAGTTATTCTGGGCGGCTTTTCGTTCTATGTGCCGCTGAATGCCACGCCCGGCCAGACCTATCAGATTCAGATCACCCGGCCGTCGGCGACCACTGACGGCATAGGCGATCCGGGTTCAGGTGTGTTCATTTACGCTCCCACGAACACGAACCCGAGCGCGCTCGGTGCCGGTTCGCTCAATGCGATAAAAAATGTGATCGTCGGATCCGCACAGTATATTGTGGGCGATTCGGCTCCATTTCGCTGGTTCAACGCCGGTGATTTTGGCAACACCAACTTGGATAATGCTGATGTCGAGCAGGTGTTTGAGGCGGCCGCTTACGGGCTAAACGCACCGCCTCCGGGCAGTGATTTCTTCGACTGCATGGATTCCGCCGGCGCGTTTGGCATTGTCGGCCCGGGGGGTTATTACACACCTGCGCCGGGGGGTGTCTTCAGCGATATAGCAGGCGACGACGCATTAGCCATCAATCAAATCAACAATGAAGTGTTCGGCGATAGCATACTGGACATTTCCGACGTCTATGTCACTTTTCGCCGTTCTTTGGACACGAACCTGGTATGGTATGCGCGGTTCCATACGAATGACGTTGTGAATGGCTATCCCGTTCCCGGCGGAACCAGCATTGCTGCGATTCAAATTCCCAATGTGTTCAACCCTACTCCCAGTTCTCTGGCAAAAAGCCTGTCATCGCCCGTCGTCGGCCCCGTTTCCATCACCAACACACCGTCGGTCAATTTCGCCAGCACCGACTATCTGGCTTCGGCCGGGCAGGTTCTGCAAATTCCAATTACAGCCAATGTCTTCGGGTCATATTCGTTGCGCGTGCTGATGCTGAACATCAGCGTCGTGCCATTGGACGGCTCGCCTGCATTGACAACACCGGTTTCGTTCACGCTTAATCCGCCATTCAATAATACGGCCAATTACAACAATCCTAACACTTTGGGATTGCAACGCTCCACTGGGAATGGCAATTATTCTGTGGCATTATTGCCCGTTCAATTTCCAATTCCCCAATCCCTTGGTATCAGCAATAGCGGAGTTATCGGCACATTGACCGTCAAGATTCCGACAAATGCGACGAGTATGTCTTCTTATGCGATCCATTTTGACCACGCCTCGGGTTCGCCCGGCATCGGGTCATTCCCAAGGCATACATTGACCGGCTTGATCACGCTGTCCAGCCGCACCAACTCCACCT
>CAYPTV010000652.1:0-1841 GCA_964413505.1 uncultured Bifidobacteriaceae bacterium
GCGCTCATCGCCCGCGTCCGCAGCATGATCTGGTAGCGGTAAAAAGTTTCCGCGCGCAGCAGCGGCGCAGGTGCGGGTCCTGAAATGATTAAGTCGCGGAAATCCACAGTCTTCAGTCCACGGTCAGTCCTGTCCACATTCGACTGTGGACTGTGGACTGTGGACTCAAGGACTTTTCTTAAATGCTCGGCGGAGAATTTCACTTTTTCCTCGTTGCGGCCTTTCAGCGTGAGCAGCGCGACGCGGCTGACGGGCGGATATTTCAACTGTTCGCGGAATTCGATTTCCTGTTCGTAAAAACCGTTGAAGTCGTGGCGGCGCGCGTATTGGATCGCCGGATGAAACGGCGCAAACGCCTGCACAAACACTTCGCCCTCCACGTCGCCGCGACCGGCGCGACCTGCGACCTGCGTGAGCAACTGGAAGGTGCGCTCGCCCGCGCGAAAATCCGGCTGATGCAACGCGAGGTCGGCGTAAATGATGCCGACGAGCGTGACGTTCGGAAAATGCAGCCCCTTCGCGATCATCTGCGTGCCGACGAGGATGTCAATTTTACCCGCGCGAAAATCGCCGAGGACTTTGCGGTAATCGTCCTTTCGTTTCATCGTGTCGGCGTCCATGCGCTGGATGCGCGCCTTGGGAAAAAGTTTTGCGAGCGTCTCTTCGATGCGTTGCGTGCCCGTCCCGGAAAAACGGATCGCGGGATTTTTGCATTTCTCATTCGGGCAAACCAACGGAACTTTTTCGAAATGCCCGCAAATGTGGCAGGCGAGCTTTTGCTCCTGCCGGTGAAACGTGAGCGCGAGGCTGCAATTCGGGCAATTGCAAACGTAACCGCACTTCGGGCATTGCAGCGAAGTCGAGTAGCCGCGCCGGTTCAGAAATAAAATTGTTTGTTCGCCTTTGTCGAGCCGCTGGTTAATCGCTTCCTTGAGCTGCGGCGAAAAAAGCGGCGTGCCCTTTTCCTTGTGCGCAGCCTGGCGCATGTCCACGACGCGGACGCGCGGCATTTTTTGATTGTCCACGCGTTCGGGCAATTCGAGCAGTGAGAACTTGCCGCGTTTGCAATTGTAAAAACTTTCGAGCGACGGCGTGGCCGAGCCGAGCACGACGACCGCATTTTCCATCTGCCCGCGCATGATGGCCACGTCGCGCGCATGGTAGCGCGGTGCTTCTTCCTGCTTGTAGCTCGTCTCGTGTTCCTCGTCCACGATGATGAGTCCGAGCGGCTCGACCGGCGCAAAAATCGCCGAGCGGGCACCGATGACGATGCGAGCGCGGCCCTGCCGAATCTTGTGCCACTCATCGTGCCGTTCGCCCGCGCTCAAATGCGAATGCAGAACCGCGACGAGCGTCTGCAATTTTCCAGAACTGAACCGCGCCTTGAACCGCTCGACGGTCTGCGGCGTGAGTGAAATTTCCGGCACGAGGACGATTGCGCCTTTTCCTTGTTCCAGGGCATGCGCGAGGGCTTGCAGATAAATCTCCGTCTTGCCCGAACCGGTAACACCGTGCAGAAGAAAAGTGCGCGAAGAATTTTCGGCATCCATCACCTTTGTGATTTCGCCCAATGCTTTGGCTTGGGCCGGATTCAGCACGATATTTTGCGTCGGTAAAATGGTTTCGCGCGCGTAAGGATCGCGCTCGGAAATTTCCGAAGTGATTTCAACCAAGCCGCGATCTTCCAGTTTGCGAACCGTCGCTGCTGTCGTTTCAGCAAGTTCGAGAAGTTCCGCCAGCAAAATTTCACGGCGCTCCTCGATGATGTTCCAAACGTCCTGCTGTCGTTTCGGCAATTTTGGAAATTCTCCGCTCAATTGAAGCGCGCGGACGAACAATTG
>CAYPTV010000653.1:0-1839 GCA_964413505.1 uncultured Bifidobacteriaceae bacterium
GCACCCTCGGCGCCAAGGTCGACGCGATCGCCCAGGGCGTCGTCGATCCCGCCGCCTTCCAGCGCATCCGCGCCCAGACCGAAGAAGTGCGCAACCTGCTCGCCGCCGCCGCGTCGCGGCCGGTGCCGGTCGAGCGGCTCGAGCGGCAGATCGGCGAACTCGCCGACCGGGTCGACCGCCTCGCCGCCAGCCCGGCGCCGCAGGCCGAATCGGCGCGTCTCGGCGCGCTGATCGCCGACGCGCGCGCGCAGATCGAACGTTCGATTCCCGCCGCCGCGCTGACCGCGATCGAACGTCGGCTCGAAGACCTCGCCCAGCGCATGGACGCGGCGTTGCGCCGCCCGCCGCAGCCCGCGCCGATCGACCCGCGCGCGCTCGAAGACCTCACCCGCCGCATCGACAGCCTGCATGGCGCCGTGGAGCGCCAACCCGATCCCGCCAAGCTCGAAGCCGTGCTGCGCGACATCGCGCAGAAACTCGACCGGCCCGCCGCCGTTGGCGGTTCGCTCGAGCCGCTGACCGCCATGCTGCGCGAACTCGGCCAACGGCTCGACCAGCGCGTCGGACCGTCGCTCGACATGGCGCCGCTCGAACAGGCGTTGCGCGCGCTCGGCGAGCGGCCGATCGAAATCGACACTGCGCCGATCGAAGCGATGATGCGCGACCTCGGCGCCAAACTCGCGCCCGCCGCCGCGCCTGACATGCAGCCGTTCGAGGACATGCTGCACGAGATCAGCCAGAAACTCGATCGCGGCGCGCCCGCCGCCGACCTCGCGACGATGATCCGCGATCTCGGCCGGCGCATCGACGAGCGGGTCGGCCAAAAGCTCGACACGCGGTCGCTCGAAGAGGCGCTGACGGCGCTGCGCGACCGGCTCGACAACGGGCCGGCCGAACATTTCGACGTCAAGTTCGTCGAGGAAGTCGCCGACCTGCTCGTCGAACGGCTCGATCGGCGCGGCGGCGGCGCGGCGTCCGCGGTCGACGCGGATGCGCTGGCGGGCCAGATCGCCGCGATCCACGACCGCCTCGACGCCTTGCAGAACGCCGGCCTCGGCGCCGCGCTCGAGCAGCGCATCGCCGATCTGGTCGACGAACTCGACGCGACGCGGCGCGCGGTGCAGGCGCCGAGCGCGCCGATCGTCGGCGGCCTCGCCGACAGCTTCGCCGAATTGCGCGCCGAGCAGGAGGATTCCGACAAGCGCACCCAGTCGCGCCTCGCCAACGTGCAGGACATTCTCGAGCGGATGGTCGGTCGGCTCGGCCGGCTCGAGGACGACATCGCCCGCGTCGACGAAACGCGCGCCGTCGCGCCGCCCGCCGCCGCCGCGCCTGCGGCCGTTTCCGTCGCCGCGCCCGCGCCCGGCTCGCCGCCGCGATTCGCCGAAGACGCGTTCCGCGCCGTCGGCGCCGCATCGCGCGATCTGCCGGAACGCGCGCCGCCGGTCGCTCCGCCGCGCGCGCTCGACGGCGCCGACTTCCTGCTCGAGCCCGGTTCGACGCTGCCGCGGCCGCGCGCCGTCGAGTCGAGCGACGCCGCGCCGCCGAAGAGCGCGATCAACGCCCATATCGCCGCCGCTCGCCGCGCCGCCCAGGCGGCGCTGGCCGACGAAGCGGCGAAGCCGACCCCGCCAGCCGAAGAGGAAAGCGACAACCGCATCGCGGCGATCGGCGGCCAGGCGATCGCCTTCGTCGCGGCGCGCCGCCGGCCGCTGCTGCTCGGTCTGGCGCTGGTCGCCGCCGTGGCGATGCTGGCGGTGATCGAGTTGCGCGGCGGCCGCGTGCCGCTGTTGCAGAAGTCGGAGCTCGCGCCGCCGGCGGCCCATGTCGCCGCGCCGC
>CAYPTV010000654.1:0-1833 GCA_964413505.1 uncultured Bifidobacteriaceae bacterium
CGGCCTTGATAGGTAAACGCCGTGCCTTGGCCGGCGACGTGGTTGATGCCGGCGAAAATTGCCAGGGCGATAAGCAATAGTTGAAGTTTGAGTTTCATAAATGTATTAAGTTTGCCTCGTGAGGACGGCGTTTGGACTTCCTGTCGCTTTTTCTACTACATGCCCAAATGAAGTGCAACCCAAATGCACCGTGGCCTTGCGGATTGGCCGCGCCCCCAAATCAAGCGTTTATCTTCGCACGTCCCACAAATAATCCCCCCTCTCCGCGTTCGTCGGCGAAATTCTGGAACGGAAGCTGAAGGGGTGAACCGCGAACTACGCGAAACACACGAACAGGGTTTAACGCAAAGGCGCAAAGACGCAACGTCCTGACACGAATTGCACGAATTGTCGCGAATCAATGGCAGGCCGAGCTTCGGCTGCGCTGAAGGCGCTACGGAAATTAGCCCGGTGTTGGCCGATGCAATCGGACTACGCCGGGTAAACCGTCCCGCAAATAAATTCCCTCTCCGCTCCCGCCGTGGGATAGGGCAGGGGTGAGGTGAGGGCGGCACGCAGGCCGGATGAGGTGAACCGCGAAATACACGAACCGCGCGAACGATTTCGGACTGTGAAGATATGAGCATTCTGAATTCCGCCGCCAATTTGTCCTTGCAAAATGGAACAGTTGTTCCCTTACTTGCCCCGCATGAAACTCATGTCGAACCTTTCCAAGGCGGTCGTATTGTGCGTGGCGTTGAGCATTGCAGGCATTGCCAATGCTCAAAATATTGCGGCTGTTCATTGGGTCAATGAAAGCGCGCAGAGCGGGGCGACCGTCCTGAATGGCGGCGGGGTTTTCACCACGGATTTCAAGGGGACCAATGATCTGAAGATCACACCGCTGGCTATTGATCCGGTGACCTATTATGTGGACTTGTTCGGTGGATCAACGCCGGGAAACAATCCGGCATATATAACCAATTTTGTGGGGTCGTCGGCCAACGGCACGGGGGATGGAACGCCCGGAGACATCGGGGATTTGGAAATGACCTCTGACGCAACTGGAAGTTTGCAGTTTGATTTTGCCACCCCGCTGACCCCGCAAGACCGCATCCTGTTGATTGATGTTGACCGCACGGAACAGTATCTGATTCAGGCCTATGCCTTCAATGGCATCTCCAATGCCCCGGTCAGTCTCACGGGATGGAATGCACAAAATTTTTCTGGAACGACGGGCATCACGCCGAATTCGACCTGGCCCATTTGGACTCCCGCCACGGGAACCCTGGTCTCGGGCACTTCCTCCGATCTCAATGAAGAACTTTTTGTTTTGACGCCAAATCAAAACATCAACCGGCTGGTGATCACCAAACAAACCGGCAGCGGTTTCAGCACGGACATCACATTTTTATCATTGAACGTGCCCTTGATGATTCATCAAACCGGCGCAAATGTGGTCTTGAACTGGACGAACTCGGCCTTTGGCTTGATGGCCGCGCCCGTGGTCAACGGCACTTACACGAATGTGACGGGTGCGACCAGCCCTTACACCAACGCCATCAGCGGTTCGCAGGGATTCTTTTATCTTAAGCCGAACTAACTGCCTCCCAAAGGGGTCAGGCATTTCGGGGAAATTCAATCCGATGAGTGAGGTGAGGGCGGCACGCAGGCCGGATGTGCCAACCGCACCAATCATTATTGGCGAAGGCGAACTCCCGCAATGCCCTGCGCCACTTCTGCAATGCGCTGCGCGACTCCCGCAACGCGCTGCGTGACCGCCGCAACGCGCTGCATGACCATGGGCTACGTCCGCAAAAGCGACCGTTCCACCGGCAAAACGAACAAGACAAA
>CAYPTV010000655.1:0-1828 GCA_964413505.1 uncultured Bifidobacteriaceae bacterium
CTGCTCGATTTGATCTTCCTCCTCTTCTTCGGATAATTTTTTTTGTTTAATTCGTTCAACACCGTTTTTCAATTCGTTGTCGAATGTATCCAAGAGGTCCAAATATTTTCCAGATTCGTGACGGGCATTTTCCTTTGGATCATGGACAATTTTGGCAGCTTTCTTGAACAGAGCTTTGCTGGCATTAGACATTGGGACCGCCACTTGAAAATAAACAATATCCATGTATTCCTTTATTTCTTTAGTTTCGTCGGCTTTCTCTAGGTCTTTGACATTTGCGAACAAGAATTCGAAATAATACGAGCAGCCTTCTTCTAATTCTAATTGAACAGAACCGTTCCCATGTGTATCCGCGACATAACCATCCGCATCGTAGCTTGGATCGGGGATCAATTTCATCTCCCGAATTATACCCATCACTTTGAAATTGCTTGGATTTTTAACAGATGCCCAAAACTCCCAACTGATAGTAACTGAGCGCTCTTTACGTATTACATCAATAATCGCAAAGTTTCCCGAATGCCGTTGTTCCAAAATGTGCCTTACGGTGAGCTTTCTCTGCTCCGCCCGATTCGGGCTCATTTCATCAAAGATTTTTATTTTTTTCTGTTCATCCATAGACCAATCTTTTTTTCTATCGTGATCCGGCGAATCGAATATTTTTCGCGCGACCGGAAAATGATCGTTTGACGCCGGCCATGCCGCTTGCCTTGCGGCGGCAGCGTCTTCCCTAAAAATGGTTCAGAATCCCGCCCGTCGGCAAGCAATTTTGCACACACTTCATGGTTGCCGAGGTTCGTCAATTGGCTCGCCCGGCAGTTTTCACCAAATGCGTATTCGAGTTGCTTGGCATCGCGATGCCCTACGCGAAACGCGACGATTGAGCCGACATTGCCGAAAACTGCATCCCGAATTTCAGGCAGCAGTTGGTCAACGTATTGATGAGACAGCGTGAGGCAGAGGCGGTATTTTCGCGCTTCCGACAGAATGGACACGAAAGAATCGGAGGCGAACGATTGAAATTCATCAACGTAGAGGAAAAAGTCTCTGCGCTCCGCTTCCGGCACATTTGCCCGTGACATTGCGGCAAGCTGGAATTGCGTCACGAGCATTGCGCCCACGAGGTTTGATTTGTCCGCCCCCAATTTACCTTTGGATACATCCGCGATGAAAATTCGCCCGTCGTCCATCATGAAGCGGGCATCAATCCGGCTCCGCACTTGTCCCATGATGTTTCTTATGTGCGGCGACATGAGCAATTTGCCGACCTTGTTTTGAATCGGCGCGATTGCTTCATGCAGAAATTTTTTGTCATAGTTTTCAAATTCATCCACCCAAAACGACCGCACCACCGGGTCTTTTATTTGTTTGACCACCCATTCGCGATACCGGGTATCGGAAAGCATCCGCTGAACGCCGAGCAGACTCACGTTTTCGCAGTCCAAAATGGCGGCGACAGCGGCGTAGAAGATGTATTCCAAGCGCGGCCCCCATGAGTCCGGCCAGATCGCTTTGAATGCGCTCACGATGTCTGCGGTCGTGGTGAGAAAGTGCGAAAGGCTTTTCCTGCCCCCAATGTTCCCGGACACCTAGAACAATGTTCTCCGTCATATTCCAAGCGAACCTCTACTCCGTAAGGGTGTTCTCGCCAGACCTGTATTTGGCGAGAACATCTTTGTTGGCGACATGCGTTTGATTACGAGCCGCCAAGGTAATAGAGGGTCGGCTGGAAACGAGTTTCACAACTCACCACAAGCGCCATAATTATACCATTTTCAAAAATATTTTTTCACAAAAATTGAGGATGAAAACAACCCGTCCGTGGGTG
>CAYPTV010000656.1:0-1826 GCA_964413505.1 uncultured Bifidobacteriaceae bacterium
CGAATTATGCCGGCGGCAGCATCGCCGTCTTCGCCATCCAGCCCGACGGCAGCCTTGGCGAACGCACGGCGTTTGTGCAGCATACCGGGAACAGCGTGAACCCTCAGCGGCAGACGCACGCCTACGCGCATTCCATCATCGTTGACCCGTCCAACCGGTTCGCGCTCGTGGACGATCTCGGCGTGGATAAAATTTTTGTCTATCGTTTCAACGCGCAGGACGGCTCGCTCACGCCGAATGACCCGCCTTTCGCCGGCATCAGGCCCGGCTCCGGCCCGCGTCATCTGGCGTTTCATCCGAATGGCCGCTGGGTTTATGTCATCAGCGAAATCGCCAGCACCGTGACTGCGTTCAATTGGAATCCGGCAAACGGCTCGCTCGCGGAATTTCAAACCATTTCCGCGCTGCCGGAAAATTTCAACGGCACGAACACCTCCGCCGAAATTGCATTGCATCCGAACGGAAAATTTCTCTACGCCTCCAACCGCGGCGATGACAGCCTCGCCGTTTTCGCGATTGACCCGGCGACCGGAAAACTGGGCTTGGTTGAACGCGTTTCCTGCGGCGGGAGGACGCCGCGCTTTTTCACGTTTGATCCCACGGGCAAATGGCTGCTCTGCTCAAACCACGGCAGCGACACCACGGTCGTTTTTCGCGTGGATGAAAAAACTGGAAAACTGGCGCAAATCGGCCAGCCTGTGTCCGTGTCCTATCCATTCTGCGAACGATTTTTGCCCGTGCAATGACAAGTGAGATTTCCATGAAAGTCAATTCAGCCAATCCATCGCCGACCCTTGCCCGCGCGCAAAAACACTTTCGTCGGCAAACTGCCCGTGCATTCGGTGACGGCTGCCATCAGCATCGCGGCGCAGGCGCAGCAATTTCCCGGCGCGCAGGAAATCGTCACCGAACGGCCACTGAAGCTGCGTTCTGGATCGCATACCGTTCATTTGAATTTTTCAAGAATCCGAAGTCGAAACAATAAAACTGAAATCAACACATGAAAAAAAGTTCAATCCTGATTCCACTCGCAGCTTTGTATATGGCATTTCCATCGCTGACGATGGCGCAGACGAGCAACCTGATGGCCGACGGCGGAAATTCCGAGGGCTACGACATGGCGCCGGAGACGACGCTCGAAGTAGTCAACGCCGCCAACGCCATGATTCCGACGCCAAATCCGCCGGGGCCGTTCCAGCCGACGTGGGATTCGATCAAGCAAAATTATCAGGTGCCGAAATGGTTTGCGGACGCGAAGTTCGGATTGTTCATGCACTGGGGACTTTATTCCGTCCCGGCGTATCACAACGAATGGTATGAAAAACACATGTATACCGACGGCGGCATCGGCGCGTGGCACGCGGAACATTTCGGCCCGCAGGACAAATTCGGCTACAAAGATTTCATCCCGCTGTTCACGGCTTCAAATTGGAATCCCGACGCGTGGGCGGAATTGTTCAAAAAGTCCGGCGCGAAATTTGTCATTCCCACGGCGGAACACCACGAAAATTTTGCGAATTGGGACAGCCAAGTCACGCCGTTCAACTCGGTGAAAATGGGGCCGCACCGCGATCTCATCGGCGATTTGTCGAAGGCTGTGCGCAAACAAGGTTTGAAATTTGGCGTTTCAAATCACGGCATCGAAAATTTTCAGTTCATCAATCCGCCCGCCGACATGGCCGCGAAAATGAAGGCCGAGAAAGCCGATCTTTACGACCCAAAATGGGCGGATTTTTACAACGTCGCCGACCGCAGCGACGCCGCGTGCGAACGGTTTCTGACCAACTGGTTCGCGCGCAACGTCGAGCTGATTGACAAATACCAGC
>CAYPTV010000657.1:0-1821 GCA_964413505.1 uncultured Bifidobacteriaceae bacterium
ACGAGAAGATCGCGAAGATCAACGTCGCGGACGAAATCAAAAATTCGTTCCTCGACTACTCGATGTCCGTCATCATTTCTCGCGCGTTACCCGACGTGCGCGACGGACTGAAGCCTTCGCAGCGCCGCATCCTTTACGCGATGCACGAGTTGTCGTTGTTCCCCGGACGCAAGCCATACAAGTGCGCCAAAATCTGCGGCGACACCTCAGGTAATTACCATCCGCACGGCGAAGCGGTGATTTATCCGACGCTCGTCCACATGGCGCAGCCGTGGGCGATGCGTGAACGGCTTGTCGAGGGCAAGGGAAATTTCGGTTCCATCGAGGACGATCCGCCCGCAGCGATGCGTTATACCGAGGCGCGGTTGACGCATCTCGGTGCGGCGCTGATGCAGGACATGGACCGGGAGACGGTTGACTTTGTTCCGAACTATGACGAGCGCATGACCGAGCCGACGGTTTTCCCGGCGGCGTTCCCAAACCTTCTCGTCAACGGCGGCACGGGCATCGCCGTCGGCATGGCGACCAACATGGCGCCGCACAATCTGGGCGAGGTCATTGACGGCATCTGCGCACAGATTGACAATCCCGAGATCACCATCGCGCAGTTGATGAAATTCATCAAAGGCCCGGACTTTCCGACCGGCGGCATGATCTGCGGCGTCGAAGGCATAAAAAATTATTTCACGACCGGCAAGGGCAGCGTGAAGTTGCGCGGGCGCGTCGGCTCGGAGGAATTGAAGGGCAACCGCGAGCAGCTCGTCATCACGGAAATTCCGTTCAACGTCAACCGCGCCGCGCTCGAGGAAAAGATCGCCGAGCTTGTGAACGAGAAAGTCATCACGGAAATCTCCGCGATGCGCAACGAGTCCGACGAAAACACCCGGCTCGTGATGGAACTCAAGCGCGACGCAAATCCCAAGGTCGTCATCAACAACCTTTACCAGCACACGCAGCTCGAAGTCTCGTTCAGCGTCAACGCCCTCGCCATTGACCACGGCAAGCCGAAGACGCTCAACCTCAAGGAAATCATCCAGTGCTACATTGAGCATCGCCGCGAGGTCATCCTGCGCCGCACGCGCTTTGAACTGAAGAAGGCCGAGGAGCGCGCCGAATTGCTCGAAGGCTATCTCGTCGCGCTGGCGAACCTCGACGAATTCATCGCCATCATCCGCAAATCCAAGACGCGCGAGGAGGCCCGCGTGAAGCTGCTCGCGTTCGAGTGGACCCGGCAGCAGGTCGAGCGCTGGGGCATTTTGATCCGCAGCGAATCGCGCCTCGAAGCCGGACGCTACGCGCTGACCGAGCGGCAGGTGGACGCCATCCTCGAACTGCGCCTGTATCAACTGACCGCGCTGGAAATTGACAAGGTCGAGGGCGAATACAAGGAGCTGATCGAGCGCATCAAGGATTTGATGGACATCCTCGCCAAGGAATCGCGCGTGATGACCATCATCAAGAACGAGCTGAACGTCATCAAGGAAAAGCACGCCACGCCGCGCAAGAGCCAGATCGTCCCCGACGAGGGCGAGATCGCCATCGAAGACCTCATTGTCAACGAGGGCGTCATCATCACCCTTACGCATAACGGCCTTCTCAAGCGCACCAACATCAGCCAGTATCGCGCGCAGCGGCGCGGCGGCAAGGGCGTCATCGGCATGACCACGCGCGAGGCCGCCACCGACGAGGACAAGGATTTCATCGAGCATTTGTTCAGCGCCAGCACGCACGACTACCTCATGTTCTTCACCAACACCGGCCGCGTTTATGTCGAGCGCGTCCACGAAATCCCCGACATGGGCCGCGCCGCCAAGGGCCGCA
>CAYPTV010000658.1:0-1819 GCA_964413505.1 uncultured Bifidobacteriaceae bacterium
GCTGTTTGCTGATTTTCTTTTGCAATTTCATCAGCGCGTCGAGCACGGCTTCGGGACGCGGCGGACAGCCTGAAACGTAAATATCCACGGGAATAATTTGATCCACGCCTTGCAGCACGGCGTAGCTGCGATACATCCCGCCAGTCGAGGCGCATGCGCCCATGGCGATGCACCATTTCGGCTCGGGCATCTGATCCCAGATGCGGCGGACGGCCCCGGCCATTTTATAAGTGACGGTGCCGGCGACAATCATGCAATCGGCCTGACGCGGCGAAAAACGCATGACTTCCGATCCGAAACGGGAA
Source organism: uncultured Bifidobacteriaceae bacterium (assembly GCA_964413505.1). Taxonomy (GTDB): domain Bacteria; phylum Verrucomicrobiota; class Verrucomicrobiia; order Limisphaerales; family UBA11358; genus UBA11358. The sequence goes on from CAYPTV010000658.1 coordinate 306, forward strand.
ATATCAAAACGGCTCGCGCCGACCGCCATCAATTCGATGGCGCAGCACGCCAATCCCATCGGCATCGGCCAGACAGAATTGGAGCGGAACCAGTTCAGCGCGGCGTCCACGGTCGTCACGACCACGTCGCCCTCGATTTTTGAATCGTAACCGATCTCGCTTTGGGTTTGCATAAATTGCGTTTCCTAGGACAAAAACCGATTGAGCGTAGCCAGCAGAAAAACCGGCGGCAAGCTCATTTGTGATTTTTTTCACAAGGAATTGCCAATGTCACGCAAATTTAACATACAACAACGGCAATAATCGTGTATCAACTTGCGCCTTGTGGGCGGCGGCGGTTTGGCTAAACTGACAAAACGCTGTTGGCGAAGATGAAAATGAAAACTTTTGCGGAACTGAATTTTCCGGGTCGGCTCATTGCCGTCGAGGGTCTCGACGGTTCGGGAAAGTCCACGCAGATTTACCTGCTCAAACGCTGGCTCGAGGCCGAGGGCATCAAGGTTTATTTCAGTGAGTGGAATTCCTCCGAGCTGGTCAAATCCGCCACGAGCAAGGGCAAGAAACGCGAACTGCTCACGCCCACGACATTCAGCCTGATCCACGCGACCGATTTTGCGGACCGCTATGAGCGCCATCTGCTGCCGCTTTTGCGCGCGGGCTACATCGTGCTGTGCGACCGCTATGTCTTCACGGCGTTCGCGCGCGACGTGACGCGCGGCTGCCCGCCGGAATGGGTGCGCGGCATCTACAGTTTCGCCGCGCGGCCGGATCTCACGATGTTTTTCAAGACGGACCTGGAAGTTTCATTGAACCGGATTCTCGAAGGCCGCCCGAAGTTGAAATTTTTCGAGGCCGGAATGGATTTGCGCCTCTCGACCGATCCCTACGAAAGCTTCCGCATTTTCCAGGGACGCATCCTCGACCAATATCTGGCGATGAGCAAGGAGTTTGATTTCGTGACGATGGACGCCAACGAAAACGTCGAGAAGCAGCAGGTCATCGTCCGCAAACTTGTGAGTGAGAAAATTGACCTGAAAAAATTCAAGCGCCGCAGCCCGCTCCCGCTGCCGCCGGCAATCCATCCGGAAAATAAAACGCAAGAGCTCGAAGGGGATATGGCCGCCGTATGAAAAATCTGGATGGTTCAAAAATCAAACGCCGTTTTTACGGCCACGGCATTCCGAGAGTCAAGCTTGAGGACCTCGCGGGAAAATTGATCGTCGTCGAGGGCGCGGACGGTTCGGGACGCTCCACGCAGATTGCGCGGCTTGTGGACTGGCTCGAAACCAGCGGCCACGCGACAGTGCAGGTGGGCTTGAAACGCTCGACGCTCGTCAGTTCCGAACTGGAGAAGGCACAGCACGGAAACATTTTGAGCCGGACGACCTTGAGCCTTTTTTACGCGACGGACTTTGCTGACCAGCTCGACAACATCATTTTGCCGGCGCTCAAGGCCGGGTTCATCGTGCTGGCCGACCGCTATATTTACACGCTGATGGCGCGCGACATGGTGC
>CAYPTV010000659.1:0-1815 GCA_964413505.1 uncultured Bifidobacteriaceae bacterium
TTAAGTTCGTACCTTCATGGAAGATCGTCGTTCGTCCGGTACAATAACGTGTCATTCGCTACATCCGCAGTCGACATATAGCGCAAAGATCAAGCCTGGGACCATTTCTGTTCTCGGTGTACATCTCGCTGTTGGCCGGTGTCGTACGTTCACTTGGGATCAGTCATCACCAGTATGCCGACGATACTCAGATCTACATCGCCGCGACAAAAGAAGATCTATCGTCTCGTATCGGTCTACTCGAACAGTGTACGAATCGAGTTCATTCATGGCTATTGCAGAATGGTCTTCAGCTCAATCCTCTGAAGTCTGAGGCAATCCACTTCACAACTTCTCGCGGGCGGCAACGGGCCGACGACGTCACATCTGTCACTGTGTCTGACGCCACCATCAAAAACGGCGACGACGGTGAAAAGCCTTGGCGTAACGCTCGACAGCCATCTGACATTCGACCAGCACGTTACCAGCGTCTGCAAATCGTGCCATTTTCATGTACGCGCATTGCGACATGTCCGAGCGTCGCTGCCACATGACGTTGCTAAAACTGTTGCCTGCAGTATTTTGGGCTCGAGGGTCGACTGCTGCAATTCGCTGTTTGTCGGTATGTCAACATCAAACTTTGCCAAGCTGCAGCTGGTGCAGAATTCGTTAGCGCGCGCAGTGCTTAAGCGCACCAGATTCGCCAGCGCCACGTCTGCACTCGTCGAACTTCACTGGCTGCCGGTTGAGTACCGCGTTAATTTCAAACTGTCAACGCTAACGTTCAATGTACTCAATACTGGTCGTCCTGAATATTTGCGTGAACTACTGAATGACTACAAACCAGCACGGACATTGCGTTCATCTTCCAAGGAGCTGCTGTCAGTCGACCGAACTCGAACTGTAATGTCAACTCGATCATTCCAGCACTCTGCAGCCACAACTTGGAATAGTTTACCACTCGAAATTCGCAACTGTCAAACATTAGCCACATTCAAGCGCCGACTTAAGACATATCTCTTTAATTTAGCATATTCCACCTAGCTCTATTTTCACGTCACAACCGCGCCTACGAATAGTGCTTCGTCACTACATATATGGCGCGTTACAAATTTTATTTACTTACTTACTTACTTTTACTTAAATCATGAACAATGGACGACTTCCATCAGTTTTGCTTTCGGTCTGTTTTCGGACTCCCACTTACCGTTTGTTCTATAGGTGATGCAAAGATTTCAAAATGTTATGAAGGTGTCCGTTAACCCTCTATGGCACAGATTTATTTTTCGCCGGCAGAAAAATTATTCAATTAAATTCTACTGTTAGTCTAGCATATATAAACACAAATGTGACGTTTGTTTCGCAAAAATATTAAAAATAAAAAATTGTGATCAAACAGTAACAAGGTGCACTCCCGCACAAACCATGATCTGCCATCGCAGCACCGGCTTGCTATTACATGCTTCGCCGAGAAGTGCACGCTGTTACCGATTGGTAACACGTTTTTGCAACCGATGCAAGCTCTATAGAGCGCAGCATCAAGGTCGTCTTTCCTATAGTAAAGCTGTCTGTCCGTTTGTAACAAAACGGAGTTGCGAGAGACGGTTAGAAATAACGCTTTGGTCACTATGGGGAGCTAATAGGAAACCGATATTGTATTTTTTACTGGCGCCATTTTCGACATCCTAGTCCCATCCTTTCCCCCGATTTGGAGGGTCGGGACCCCAACCCCAAATCTTGTCAGACGTCTTACTCGTAAACGGAGTGAGATGGCGTGTTGCTTTCAATAGACAAGGCAATAGTATGACTATAGCTGAAGGTTTCCATCAACGATTT
>CAYPTV010000660.1:0-1810 GCA_964413505.1 uncultured Bifidobacteriaceae bacterium
GCTTCCCAAGCCTGAAACGAGGGTTCGATTCCCTTCACCCGCTCCAATCTTGATTCCACTCAATGGAATCAATTGTTTTTATGGTTCCTGAAAAATGCAAAATGCCAAAGTAAGAATAAAAGTAAGAATGAAGGCATTCGTATTTGGTGATAAATTGGTCAAAAAGCCTGTTTTCAATGGGTTTTACAATTCTGAAAAACAGACGAGTGAGAATGATCCGGCGTTTTATTTCTAATTCCGTCATTTCTCGACGCTGAACGGCACGCAAAGAATTTTCCAACGGAAAGCAAATTACTTCAAAGAGGATTCAATGAATGCTGCAAAATCTTGATTTTGCAGCAGTTTGGTGGCACTCCAAACTGTGCGCGGCACCGGCAGCGAGAAAAACGATTTCACATCCCGACGCAGCCCTTCCTGCTCCGTCACCAGTTCGCCTTTGAGCACCTCATAAACGCTGCTGGTGTGGGATATGACCTCGTTCACGAAATACTCCTCCGCCGGTGTGACCGGCTGTTGTGCAACATCCGCCGACGGATCAATCACGCGGGCAAGTTCAGGCGAGTTTGGAAACTTCTTCCAGACTTCCCGATGACTGGCAGTGATGGCAAGCAAATTTGAAGTTCTCCGTGCCTTCGTCTCCTCTTTTTGAGCCTTGGTGTTTTGATGAATGACAAATGCAGAAAACCACAGGCCGCAGATGCCGCAAAGAACGGTTCCAAACTCAAACCAATTTTGTGAAATCCATTCCCCGATTCCCATGCCGCCATTTTATCACAACGGCGGAGATTGTTTAAGCGTCACGGACCAGATCGCGCAGGCGCACCTTGAGCGCCTTGGCAATGCGGGCAAGAGCGTCAACCGAAATGGTTTTTTCCATGCGTTCCACTTCACCGATGTATTTCGGATTCAAGTCCGCCAGTTCACCCAATCGTTCTTGAGTCAATTTCGACTTCTTGCGGTAATTGCGAATGGCCTGACCGAGCGATTTGCGATGTGCAGGATACGTTGCCACGATTAGCAGCGTAGCCGATGTTCGCGTCCAACATAAACCAGCTATAGCTGGCATTTTGTTCTTGCATTTTTCCCACGCTTCCCCGATTGTCGTTACAACATGAATACGCAACCTACATTTCTTCGCAGAATCGGTTCCGACTCGCGCGAATACTGCCACCAAACTGTCGGATGCCCGGACATCTGGGAACTCGCCGACGGCGATTTCGCGGTGATCGGCGCGGACATCACGGACGCCGCTGCTTCAAAATTGCCGCCCACGGCGGGCTGCGGCCCGGGAGAGAAAATTATCCGCCTGCCGCGCAGTCTGTTGGTGAACGCCAAGCGCGATATTCCCGACCCGATTTCGTAACAGAGAAATTGTTTGCAAAGTCGGAAAAAAGGTTTAGAACGGTTCACAGATTACGCGCTCGGTGGAATATTCAGAAGGCTTGTTGATTATGAAAATAGCACAACAAAGGAAAAATTCTCATCGCAAGCCCGGATTTTCTTCAACCCGCGCACTCATCGTCGCGGTTTTTTTGTTTGGCCTGATTGCCAATGTTGAACATGCCTGTGGTCAAATTCCCGCCGTTTCTTATACCCCGCTCGATTCATGGTCTTTTGCCGACACCAGCGGCTGGACGAGCGACAACGGCTTTTCGCCGGTGTCGTTCACCAACCTCACTTCGTCAATTTACGGCGACATACTTTACGGCAGCGGAACGGCGCTCGTGGTGGACAGCACCAATCCCGCAGGGCTGGAATATAACGTCGTTGAAAGTTTTGGAGCGACCAACCTGACTGTAAATCAAGGAAG
>CAYPTV010000661.1:0-1810 GCA_964413505.1 uncultured Bifidobacteriaceae bacterium
AGTTGCAGGTTCACGTCCACGAGGCGCGCGATGTTTTCGGCGCGCTCGATGTAGCGGGCCATCCAGTAAAGTGAGTGGGCGACGCGAGAGAGCATTTAGGATTGATGATTGATGGTTGATGATTTGAGTCGCGCTGCGTCGTGACCGTTTCGCCCGTCGCCGGTTTTTGAAATCGTAAATCGCAAATCGTAAATCATAAATTCCTCATTCATCTCCATACAAAACCCATGTGTCCTTGCTGCCGCCGCCCTGCGACGAGTTAACGACAATCGAATCTTTGCGCAGCGCGACGCGCGTCAGACCGCCAGGTATGATTGATATGCGTTCGCCCGACAAAATGAACGGGCGCAAATCCACGTGCCGGCCTTCCACCGCGCTGTCGCAAATCGTCGGGTGTTGCGAAAAAAACACGAGCGGCTGGGCGATGTAATTGCGCGGGTCAGCGATGATTTTCTCGCGGAAAGCCGCGATCTCCGCTGCCGCCGCCTTCGGCCCGATCAACATTCCGTAGCCGCCGGATTCGTTCGCGGCTTTCACAACCAGTTCCGGCAGATGTTCCAGAATGTATTTGCGGTCGGCCTCCTCGCTGGCGAGATACGTCGGCACGTTTGGCAATATCGGCTCCTGATCCAGATAGTATTTGATCATTCGCGGAACGAAATAATACACCACCTTGTCGTCGGCGATGCCGGTGCCGATGGAATTGGCGAGCGAGACATTGCCCGCGCGATACGCGTGAACAAGGCCCGGCACGCCGAGCATGGAATCCTTCCGGAAAACTGTCGGGTCGAGAAAATCGTCGTCAATGCGCCGGTAAATGACGTGAACCGGCTGGAGTCCTTTTGTCGTGCGCATGAACACGCACTGGTCCCGCACGAACAAATCACGGCCCTCGACAATTTCAATTCCCATCTGCCGCGCCAGATAGGTGTGCTCGAAATATGCGCTGTTGCAGGCACCGGGCGTGAGCAGCACGACGGTCGGTTCGGCCACGCCGGCGGGCGCGATGTGCCGGAGGCATTTCAACAGTTCCCGCGGATAGTGGTCAACCGGCTGGACGCCGATGCTTTCAAACATTCCCGAAAAGGCGCGCTTCATCGCGCGGCGGTTTTCCAGAACGTAGCTCACGCCGGAAGGACAGCGCCCGTTGTCCTCCAGCACAAGATAACCGCCGTCACGGTCGCGGATCAAATCCGTGCCGCAAACGTGGATGTAAATTCCACCGGGCACCTCGAAGTTCACGAACTCCCGCCGGAAATGCCGCGCCGACAGCACATAAAATTCCGGGATGACGCCGTCCTTCAGGATTTTCTGGTCGTGATAAATGTCGTGGAGGAATAGATTCAGCGCCGTGATGCGTTGCGCGAGGCCGCGCTCGATATGCTCCCACTCGCTGGCGGGAATGACGCGCGGAATCATGTCAAACGGGAAAATCCGTTCCGCGCCTTGCGCGTCGCCATAGACGTTGAACGTCACGCCCGAACGCAGAAACGCCATGTCCATCGCCAGCCGCTTGGCTTCAAGCTCGGCGGGGGTGAGTCCCTGAAACAGCTTTTGAACCTTGCCGTAGTGCGGGCGCAATTTGCCCTCGCCATCCAGCATTTCGTCAAAACAATTATTGGCCTTGTAGTTTCCGATCATAAAATCAACCGCCTGTCATTTTTTGGACGGCATGGATAAATCCAAGCATGCTGTGCGGACGGAATTGTTCGTCCGTGCGCTGGGCACGGCATTTTTTCCCGCCGGTTTCGCGTGTGTTTGCAATGTTTGAAGGCCGTTCCCTCGCCGCGCTGCCAGCTTGAAAACTAAA
>CAYPTV010000662.1:0-1807 GCA_964413505.1 uncultured Bifidobacteriaceae bacterium
TTTCCCCGTCCTTGTCTGTCGGTGTCAGTCCGTGTTTGTCCACCGCGTTCCGCTTCCACCCAAGCCCGCACTTCTGCCAGCGTGGCACACCGCCTCGCCTTGAAGCGCATCAGCGCCGGGTGTTCCGGCGGCCATTGCGCCAGCCCGCGCTGCCGCAGAAAATCCTCATAGTCCAGCCGCAATTCCTCCAGACTGGCCCGCGCCACATTGGTCAGCTTGAGTTCCGTCTTTTTGGATGTGCCGCTGGCCTGGCTGCCCTCTGCAATGTTCTGCACGCCGCTCCGCGCCGCCTGCACCATCTGGTCGTGGGTGCGGCTGCGCTTCTCGATGTAACGGTCGCAGAAACGCACCGTCACGTCGTAGGCCAGTTGCGCCACCTGAAAACTTTTCAACTTCCGGTAGCCGCCATGCAGCGGAATCAGTTTTTCCGGCTCATTCATGTTCGTCCGTGTAAGTCCATGCCTGTCCCGTGCCAGCGCCCGCTTGCCGCCTTGATATTGAAATGGCTGGGGAACGGTCATGGCGCGAGACTCATGCTGGACTTACCCTTTTACTTTATAAAGGCATTTTTAGAAATGACAAAAAACGGGGCGGATGGAAATTAAAACCGGCGGCGGGAAGTTGCTGCCGGAAAAAGAAAGGCTGGTTTTTGTTTGGAACAAAGAATAAGAAAAAATTGCAGCAACTTCCCGCCGCCGGTTTTGCCTTCCCCCCGGAAGAGCATCGGGTAAAATGCCAGCGCCTTACGCTCTTCCTGCCCCGTGTTTTGCCTTCCCCCCGGAAGAGCATCGGGTAAAATGTATCTATCGGAGCGGCCACGACGGAACTGGTTTTGCCTTCCCCCCGGAAGAGCATCGGGTAAAATCATCGTCGCATCGAAAGCCGTTGTGGTTGGGTTTTGCCTTCCCCCCGGAAGAGCATCGGGTAAAATCGTCACGATCAACAGCTCCACCGCGACTAGGTTTTGCCTTCCCCCCGGAAGAGCATCGGGTAAAATATCGGTCGGGAAACACCAGGCGCAAACGCGGTTTTGCCTTCCCCCCGGAAGAGCATCGGGTAAAATAGCCTTTTTTGCCTCCTTTCGGGCTATCAAGTTTTGCCTTCCCCCCGGAAGAGCATCGGGTAAAATACGGGCGTCCCCGTCACTCCGTATTGATTTGTTTTGCCTTCCCCCCGGAAGAGCATCGGGTAAAATTAAAAAAAACTTTTCCGGCAAATCATCGATGTTTTGCCTTCCCCCCGGAAGAGCATCGGGTAAAATAGCCTTTTTTGCCTCCTTTCGGGCTATCAAGTTTTGCCTTCCCCCCGGAAGAGCATCGGGTAAAATACGGGCGTCCCCGTCACTCCGTATTGATTTGTTTTGCCTTCCCCCCGGAAGAGCATCGGGTAAAATGGAAGCGACCCGAGCCACAAGGAACGTGCAGTTTTGCCTTCCCCCCGGAAGAGCATCGGGTAAAATGCCAGCGCCTTACGCTCTTCCTGCCCCGTGTTTTGCCTTCCCCCCGGAAGAGCATCGGGTAAAATGTATCTATCGGAGCGGCCACGACGGAACTGGTTTTGCCTTCCCCCCGGAAGAGCATCGGGTAAAATCATCGTCGCATCGAAAGCCGTTGTGGTTGGGTTTTGCCTTCCCCCCGGAAGAGCATCGGGTAAAATCGTCACGATCAACAGCTCCACCGCGACTAGGTTTTGCCTTCCCCCCGGAAGAGCATCGGGTAAAATATCGGTCGGGAAACACCAGGCGCAAACGCGGTTTTGCCTTCCCCCCGGAAGAGCATCGGGTAAAATAGCCTTTTTTGCCTCCTTT
>CAYPTV010000663.1:0-1805 GCA_964413505.1 uncultured Bifidobacteriaceae bacterium
GATTTTGGCGGTGAAAACGTGAAGTCATAAAAAATCCTACGATTGGCAACCTCTGTCATTTTGTCCGAATCCCACCGTGTCGTTTTCATCCGTTGCGTCAGCAATTCGCCGGTCTGTGGATTCTGATTGTGGCAGAGTTTGACGAATTGATCTTCGTTCACCCTGCCGGTGAGTCCAAGTTGTGCAGCCCCGATTCCAGTCCATTCACCAGACACGACATTTTCCTGACTGTAATAATCGCCGAGTTGCAGATGCTCTTTGAAGTATTTTTCTGCGTTGTTCAGGTTGCATTGTGTTTTGGTGGACAGCACATCCATTTTTTACCGCATTGAAGCCGGTAAAGTTGTAACGATTTCATTACAACCTGACTGCCGGAAATCGGTTTAGATGGAGGCATGAATTTGTCAATGAAGCTATATTTTTCATGGCACGCCTTACGTCTAACATTCGTTAGAGGTTTTGCTTACGACATTTTTACGGAAGCGTTCCGATTCATTTACGAAATCCTTACGATTCATTTACGAAGATTTTCCGAGGGTCTTCCGAAGATGTTATGAGCGACAAATCTCCATTCGAGGACACCCAAATTCGCTTCAAGGAGCTTGCCAGCGACTACCAGCCAAAACTGCCTCCAAAGCTGGCGCAGATGCTTCCCCACAAAAAGCAAATCCAAGAGCTTCGTGAGCGGAAAGCGGCCTATGACGACATCCGGCTGCTTTTGCGGAATGTGAACATCATCGTGTCGATTGATACGGTCTATCGTTTTTGCCGTGACGTGATCGGCCAAAAACCAATCCACCCCTACAAAGCCCGCGCGCCCAAACATCCATCGTCAACAGTTTCGCCGGTGCAGTCGTCGCCTGAAAGCATCCAAGCAACTTTGCGGGAACACCGCGAGCGCATCCCCGGCCCGTGGTCGCGGCGCAAACGAGGCCCGCGCATTGCAAATTCAAAAAACCTTTAACTCATAATCACCATGCAAAAAAAATTCAATGCCATCATCAACGGCAAAGGGGGAGTCGGCAAAAGTTTTTTTGCCGTCAATTTTGTCCAGTATCTCAAAGACAACGGCATCGACCATATCGCCGTTGACACCGACAACGAAAATTCAACGCTGAAGCGTTTCCATCCCGAAGCCGTTTTTCTCGACATTGAAGAACTGACGGAGATTGATTCGGTTTTTGCCATGCTTGGCAAAACGGATTTGGTTGTCATGGATTGCCGCGCGGCTTCGACCGACATCTTCCTCGATTATTTTGAAGAAGTGCGGATTTTCAAATTGTTAAAAGAATTGGACGCAACTTTGAATCTCATCATGCCGGTGAATCACGAAACCGACAGCTTGGAGCAGATTCACAGCATCACCGACCATCTCAATCGCAAAGCTAGCTACCTCGTCGTCAAAAATGAGGCGTTGTCCGACAAGTTCGCCAACTACGAGCGCAGCGACACACGGAAGCGGTTGCTTGAAGAACTGGACGCGAAGGAAATCATTATGCCGAAACTTTACGATTGGATCGTCGCCGATTTGAACCGGCACGACCTGACCGTTTCCGTCGCAGCCACAAATCCCAACTTTGATTTTTTTAATCGCGGACGCCTTGAAAACTGGCAGCACCAGTTTTATGACCAACTGGAATCCGTGCGCGAAATGTTGCTGCCGCAACCGCCAAAAGTTCAAAAGGCGAAAAAGGAAAAGAAATCCAATGACTCGCTTTTGTGAACGAAGAAAAAAACAACTTTGACGAGGCGGTTTCCGAATGGCGGCTCAAGAACGGAATTCGTGACGACGACTCTGTTTTGCA
>CAYPTV010000664.1:0-1800 GCA_964413505.1 uncultured Bifidobacteriaceae bacterium
GTTTGAACGTGATGGCCTACAACCGTTGCATCGGCACGCGCTATTGCTCGAACAATTGCCCTTACAAGGTCCGCCGTTTCAATTATCTCGATTTCAACAAGCGTCCGTTGAGCGAATTGAAAGGGCCGGATTATTCGACCGCGATTTTCGGATCCAAGACAGATGGCAAGCTGGATATTTTGCGCTGGTGGAAGGACCCGAACAGCGGGATACGCTCGGAAAACGAATGGGATTTGATCAAGCTGTCGAAGAATCCCGACGTGACGGTGCGCATGCGCGGCGTCATGGAGAAATGCACCTATTGCACGCAGCGCATCGAGCAGGCGAAAATTTCGCAGAAAGTCAAAGCTGGCGCGACCGACAATGTGCGTTTGAAGGAATCGGAAGGAACGATTCCCAAGACCGCGTGCCAGCAGGCGTGCCCGGCGCAGGCGATTGTTTTCGGCGACATCAGCGACCCGGAAAGCTCGGTGTCGAAACAGAAAATGTTGCCGCTGAATTATTCCGTCCTCGGCGAGTTGCTCACGAAGCCGCGCACGACGTATCTCGCGCGCGTCCGCAATCCGAACATCCACATGCCTGATTATCACGCGCCATACAGTTCGGAAGAATACGAAAATCACAATGGCTGAAACCGCAACCAATTTGAAATCGCTCGCGCCGCCCGCTGAATTGCGGCGTGCGCCCGTCGTCGAGGGCAACAAAGGCCTCGGCTGGCTGACGGACAAGCTGTCGGCGTTCGCGGAAGGAAAAATTCCGCGCTGGTGGCTGGTGCTGTTCCTGCCGGCGGCGTTTTGCGCGATGGTTATGCTGCCGGTGGCGCTGATTTATCAGGTCACGACCGGCGTCGGCGTCTGGGGCAACAATCATCCGGCGATGTGGGGCCTGGATATCGTGAGCTTCATCTGGTGGGTCGGCGTCGCGCACGCAGGCACGTTGATTTCGGCGATGCTATTCCTGACAAAGCAGCACTGGCGCACGACGATTGGCCGCATGGCCGAGGCGATGACGGTTTTCTCGGTGATGATGGCGGGGCTTTATCCGGCAATCCATGTCGGGCGCGCGTGGTTCGACTGGTTCATGTTCCCGATTCCGAACTCGAACGACCTCTGGCCGCAATTCCGCTCGCCGCTGATGTGGGACGTGTTCGCGGTGAACACTTATCTGGTCGTTTCGTCGCTGTTCTGGTTCATGGGAATGATTCCCGATTTTGCCGTGCTGCGCGACCGCTCGACGACGCGCATCCGAAAAACCATTTTCAGTTTCCTCGCGATGGGCTGGACCGGCTCGGCGCGGCAATGGCATAATTATGAAAAAGCCTACGTCGTGCTGTGCGGCCTTTGCACGCTGCTCGTGTTCACGGTGAGTTCCATCGTCGGTCTAGACTTCTGCACCTCGATGCTCGCGGGCTGGCACGCGACGATCTTCCCGCTTTACTTCGTCATCGGCGCGGTGTTCTGCGGCTTCGGCATGATGCTGGTGATTCTGGTTCCGCTCCGCAAATGGTGCGGCCTCGAAAACATCATCACTTTGCCGCACATTGACAAGATCGCGAAGCTGACTTTGGTGAGCGGCCTCATCATTGACTACATCTATGCGATGGAATTTTTCATCGCCTGGTATAGCGGCGACACCTATGAGCGCTGGGTGTTCACGCACCGGCTTTTCGGGCACACCTACTGGTATATGGGCTGGATTTTGATCGGCATCAATGTCTGTGTGACGCAACTGTTGTGGTGCAAAAATATTCGTGCGAACCTCGCGGCGCTTTTCATCATCGGCGTGCTCATCAACATCGGC
>CAYPTV010000665.1:0-1798 GCA_964413505.1 uncultured Bifidobacteriaceae bacterium
AGCGGATGCCCGGCGAAAAAGGCGTCTGGCTTCTGGAACGCGCGCGCCAGTTCCGCCCGCGCATTTTGCGGATTCTCGTCACGGCGTTTGCGGACATGGACGCCGCCATCGCCGCCGTCAACAGCGGCGCGATTTACAAATACGTCACCAAGCCGTGGGATCCGCCGCAATTGGAATTGACGCTCCGGCAGGGGCTGGAATTTTTCATGGTGCAGGCCGAGCGCGACCAGTTGCTCCACGAAAAAATGTCCGTGCTGCGCAACATGATGATCGCCGACCGCATCGTCAGCCTCGGCCTGCTCGCCGCCGGATTGAGCCACCACATCAAAAACTCGCTCGTCGCCGTGAAGACGTTTCTCGACCTCGCGCCGATGAAGATGGACCAGGAGCGCGCGAGCAAGAGCGGCCTGCGCAACCCCGATTTCTGGAAGGACTACCACTCGAACGTCCAGTCGCAGATCGGAAAGATCAACACCCTGCTCGCCGACCTGCGCAATTCCTCCGACAGCGGCTCCGCGTCGCAATTTGCCGACGAGGTGAAATTGTCGCAGGTCGTCGGCGCGGCGCTGGAAATGTTCAAGGGAGAATTCGCCGCGCGGCGGATTGAGGTCGTCAACCAGATTCCCGATTCGCTGCCCGCGCTGCGCGTGGACAGGCCGAAATTCCAGCGGCTGTTTGAACTGCTGCTCAAGGACGAGCTGGCGATGCTGCCGGCGGGCTGCCGGATATTGCTGCTGGCGGAACTGTCCGGCGGCGCGAAGCCGGAGATTGTTTTCCGGCTCACGGACAACGGGCCGGGGCTGCCGCAGGGCGCGTTGAGCGTCGTGTTCGACCCGTTTGTGGTGCGCGGCGGCAAGCCGTCCGAATACGGCATCAACCTCATGGCCTGCTTTTTCATCGTGCACCATCACGGCGGGAAGATCGAGGCCGTCAGCCTGCCCGGACGCGGCACCACCTTCACCATCCGGCTGCCGCTCCAGCCCGAACGCGCCGAGCCGACCACCGACGAGACCGCCTTTCTCCAAAAAGCGCTGCTCAACGAAAACCTCTGGGAAAAACTCCTCGCCAGCGGGTGAAAGTTTGTAAAATTAAATTACCTCTGCAGCGTTTCTACGGCAAAACGTGTGGAGGATTAACATTTGTGCCAAGCGAGCAAGTCGGATTCTCCCCAATTTTCCCAATTGAATAAGTGCCGCCGGAAGGTGGGATTATGCAGTTGAGGGAAGTAAGACCCGACCGGGCGTGTCTTCAATTTGCGGAGCGCGGCCGTCCCCGGCCGCAGCGTCTCTCGCCGGACAGAAGGCGGCTCGCAGTTTCCAGGCAAGCGTTGTTTGCGGACGTTGCTGCGCCCGGGGACGGGCGCGCTCCGCTGTCGCCGGTTTTATTTGAAAACTTTTTGGAGAACACCGCCTATCCCCGCAGACTTCCCTCAACTGCATAAGCCCGCCGGAAGGACATTCTGGAAAATTCGTCCGTGACCAACCCTTGAGATACGGAATGATTTCGTTTTCCGTAACAATGGAGCCATTGGTTTTTCCATTTTCCATTGCCCATTTTTGTTTTGCAGCCTCGATTTGACGCATATTATTTACGCAGGCATTTTCAGCGTATGTTACATGAGGTCTGATAAAATTTGGAATTGCAACGGCGACAAGGAGTCCAATAAAAAGACAAAGTGCAATCCATTTAATTATTTTTACAGCAGAAGATTTTTCTTCCGTCTCATTCATACAAATACAATTCAATCAACACCGCGCCGCCAATTCCGTTGCGACAGAACCCGGCTGGCTGGTTTTGA
>CAYPTV010000666.1:0-1797 GCA_964413505.1 uncultured Bifidobacteriaceae bacterium
GTCGCCTCCAGCACGTTCAATCCGCGCCGGCGCGTTTCATTCAATGCGCGTTCGGACGCGCCGTGCGCCGTGACCATCACCGTTTGCGTTCCGACATTGGCCGATTGCCGCTCAAACCGGACTCCCTTCGCACGCAGTTCCGCCAGCACGGCCTCGTTGTGGACCAAATCGCCCAGAACCGTGAGCGGCTTGCGTTCCGCCGTCTCCAAAGCCAGGGCAATGGCGTCCTTGACCCCAAAACACATTCCCAGATGTTCGGCGCGCATGATTTTCATATTTACTTTGTGTCACAAAGTAAAAGACCGCAGGCTTTCATTTCCGTTCAAAATAATTATTTGGGCCTGTTCTGCCGGACTATTTTTTCCAGCAGGTTGATGTATTCAGCGAAGGCTTTTCGTCCCGGAGCCGTGAGCGAGCAGGTTGTAAGCGGACGGTTGTTCTGGAATGATTTTGCGACGGCGATGTAACCCTCCTGTTGAAGTGCGCGGATGTGCGTGGTCAAATTGCCGTCAGTCATTTCAAGCGCGTCGCGCATCTCGGTGAACGACAATTCCGGCGTGGCCGCGAGCATGGACATGATCGCCAGCCGGCCTTTTTCGTGGATTACGCGGTCGAGCTGTAAAAAGGGTTCCGGGTTCACGCGACGGGATTTTTCTTCTCTGTCAGATACAAATACGCGCCGCAAGCCAGATGCAGCACGCCGAAGAAAAAGCCCATGAGCCACTGTGCGTTTATCTCAAACTTCGGTTGGACAACCGCCAAGAAAAAAAGAAAGGCACAAGCGGAGCCGATATAAATCCACCCAAACCATTTCATGCCGCGTGGCATGAAAAATCCTGCTGCATGTAATGCGCATCCATAAAAAAGCAGCCAGACCAATGTCAACAGCAGGTTGAATCCGCCACCTGTATCGCCATTCACGAGATACACAACCACCAAGCTAACGCACATTCCCGCAGTCAATGGCGGCAATAAGGCCTGCGCCACGCGCCGGGTCGGCGGCGACCAGAAGTTTTCCTTGTCCTTTAACGCCTGCCGTCGGGCAATGAAAAATGCTCCTGCGATTACAAAGACAGCCGCGCTGAGCCAAAGAACGCCAAACTCCCGCGTTGAATCCAGATGAAAGATCAAACCCAACGCAGCGGCAATGACACCCAACGCTCCCGCAAACAGCATGATTGGTGCGAGCGCGCGGCGGTAAAGCGCGGAGCGTTCCATTAAGGTGCGGATGGTTTGCAGGTTTTCTTCGGCCCAGTTCGGATTCATGGAATCACTTTGCACCACAAAGCCTGAACTGACAAGTGCAAAATGGTCCTGAATAACCACCAAGCCACCAAGGCGCAAAGATGAGTTGAAAAAGAAAAAACTTGGTGTCCTGGTGTCTTGGTGGTTATTACTTTCCCGTGCCGCCGTCCAGGAAAACCTCCGCCCGACAAAAAGTTCTCGCGCAATGGCGCGGCGTGGACCTTGCGCCGATTGAGGCGGCCAAGGCCGTCCGCGCGCGCGACGCTGGCAAGATAGTTTCAAAGGTTCTGTCAGACTTGAAAATGGATTCGCGCCGCGCCGATATTGAAATTGTGAAAGTCTGGAATGAGTTGCTCGATCCGAACATCACCGCGCACGCGCAGCCGCACAACCTCCACAAGGGCACGTTGTTCGTAAATGTGGACAGCAGTTCGTGGCTATCGGAAATCGTCCGCTACCGCCGCAAGGAAATTTTGGATCGGCTTCAACACAGCTTCGGAAAAAATCTCATCCAGAAAATTTCCTTCCGCGTCGGCTGAAGTTGGAGTTCAA
>CAYPTV010000667.1:0-1795 GCA_964413505.1 uncultured Bifidobacteriaceae bacterium
CGGTTGGGGATGAAGACCACCTGGTTGTAAAAATTGCGCAGCGTGGTGAAGCGCAAGCCGATCTCCTCCACGCGCCCGACCACGACGACGGTTCCGGCGATTTCCACGAGGTCGCCCACATCCAATGCGTCGGAAAAAATCAGCGTGAGGCTGATGACGACGTCCTGCACCAGGCCTTGCGAGCCGAAGCTGATGGCCAGCGCGAGGATGGAGGCGCTGGCCAGATAACCTTTGAGATTCACGCCAAATTCCTGCAGCACCAGTCCAAGCGCAAAGAAATACATGACGAACGTCACGCTGCTGGCGATGAGCTGGATGAGCGTGACGAACTTGGGCTGCTCCGTGACGAAGCCGAGCCGGCTTTTTTGCGCGTGGCTTTTGTTGACGATCCATTCGGTGAAGAACCGGATGGCCTTGACCATCAGATGCAGCAGCAGGACCAGAACCACAATGAGCATCAGCCTCGATCCCGTGGACGATTCATGGCTGGAGAACAGTGAATAAAAGCGCGCCATCACCGTGGCGCTTGTATCAGGCGAGGATGACGCGGCGGATGAATTGGCCGCGGCGGCTTGCAAATCGGTGGTGTTCATCAAAATTTCTCCGGCAAGTCAAATTGCAGCCGGCGCGGGAAGATTAAACACCATTTTGCGGACTTCGCAAGATTCGGTGGAGACGGCCCGCAGGAAGATCAACTTCTTTTTCTCGGCTGCACGTCGGGGACGGACGGTCCCTGCGGCTGTGCGAACGCGATCTTCGAGCGCAGCCGGAGCGTGCCCAGCAACAAATCCGCCAGCGGCAGCACCACATTGAAATTCCTGTGCATGTAACGATGGTGCAGCAGGTGATGTCCGTTCAGCCGGTAGAAAATCCCCGACCGCTCCACGTGCCGCTCCTTGGGCAGGTGCATGCACCAGTGCATGTATTCGTAGGCGGTGAAATACAAAGTGCAGGCCGCCGCCGCGCCGCAGAGCACTCCCCATTTGTGCGCGAAGAACGCCCAGATCAAAAACGGAAGCTGGCACAGCGCCACAATCGCCGGGCCGCTCCACCACGACATGGGTATCGTCTTCTTGTCCTTCTCATGGACGAGATGATAGGTGGCGTCGCCTTTGAAAATGTGGTGATGCACGAGCGCGTGCTTTTCGAACGGGTAACGAAAACCCTTCCACGGCTTGTGCATGAAAAAACGGTGCAGCGTCCATTCAAAGAACGAGGCAAAGACCACCCCCGCCATGAACCCGACCGCTAACCAAAAAAAGAACGACATCATAAACGAACCGACTTTTCACAGCCCATTCAAGGCCGGCCTTTCCTGGTTGAACCCGCCCGCCAAATTCCGATGATGACATTGCGCACGCAGTGGCTGACCGCAAGGACTCGCGCCGCACTGTCAGCTTTTCGTGCGGAACCCGCCCGCGAGAAAGACGACAAGGCAAATCAGCAGGATCAGGCCAATCCCGCCGCCGCCGATGGCCGGGCCGCCAAAATAAAAGCCGCCGCCGCCGAACAGGAGTAGAAGAACAACCAATATGAGTAATATATTCATGCACACAAGATAGCACCCCGCTGAACGGTTGCCATGGGGTGTTCACCCCATACGAGGACTGGCAAGCGCGCTGTCCCCGCCTTGAAGGCATGATCCTCCAAAAAAATATTCCCGAGGTTCCGGTTGCCTTTGGGGCGAAACAAATCCGGGTTGACCGCCGGACGAAGGCTCGGTTTTTTCAGACGCGAACCTGCTTTGTAGAAACCTTTTAATTTCTGTTGCGTCTGTGAGTGGATGAAAAGCAAA
>CAYPTV010000668.1:0-1791 GCA_964413505.1 uncultured Bifidobacteriaceae bacterium
CGTCCATGCCGTTGTCCATGAACCATTCGCCAATCGCCGCGCCGGCGAACGGCGCGAGATACTGGTTCGACGCCGAATCAGAAGCTGCAGCGACAACGACAATCGTGTAGGGCAACGCGCCCGCTTCTTCCAAAATGCCGATGACGCGCGCCACGCTCGACTGCTTCTGGCCGATGGCGACGTAAATGTTGTAAATGGGGCGGCAATCCTTGTCGCCCGCAGCCTCGGCGGCCTTGTTGATGCGCGCCTGGTTGATCATCGTGTCCACTCCAATCGTGGTTTTGCCCGTCGAACGGTCGCCGATGATGAGTTCGCGCTGGCCGCGGCCAATCGGGATCATCGCGTCAATCGCCATGATGCCGGTCTGCACCGGCTGGCTGACGGATTTGCGCTTGATGATGCCCGGCGCAATTTTTTCCACCGGATAAAACGCTTCGTTCTTGATCGGCCCCTTGCCGTCGAGCGGCTGGCCGATGGCGTTGACGACGCGGCCAAGCAATCCCTTGCCGACCGGCACCTGCAACAGCTTTCCCGTCGTGCGGACTTCCTGGCCTTCCTTGATGCTGGTGTAGTCGCCGAGAATGATCGCGCCGACCTCGGTTTCCTCGAGGTTGAGCGCGAGGCCGGTGATGCCGTTGCCGAAATCCAGCATCTCGTTGAGCATCGTGTCGGTCAGGCCCTCGATCTTCGCCACGCCGTCGCCGATTTCGCGGACGGTGCCGACGTTCTGTTTGGCCGTCGCGGTCTTCGCGCCGCTGATTTGCGCCTCAATTTCCTGTAGCAAGTTACTCATAAAATTTCGTTAAAAACTTTCTTCCAATTTCTGCAACCGCATTTTCACGCTGCCGTCGTAAAGGTCGCTGCCGACCTGGATCCGCAGGCCGCCGATGAGCGCCGGGTTCTGCGCGAACGAAATGCTCACGCCCGCGCCATATTTCTTTTTGATCTCGCCCGTCACTTCGGCCTGCAATTCGGCGGTCAGCGGCGTCGCGCTTTCGACGCTCGCCGCGTGCTGCTCCAGATCCATCTTCACCAGCCGGTGCAGCCGCGACAAAATCTCGACGTAGCCGCGCGGCTTTTGCGCGGCCAGCAGCGCGGCCGCCTGCCGGACGCGGTTCTCGTCCAGCAAACCGTTGACGTGGCAACTGCGGAACAACTGCCGGGCGTCGCGCTGCGCTTGTTTGGAAATTTTCATGCTACGCTTCGCTTGATTTCAAATTTGAAATTTCAAATTTGAGATTTTCAGGCGGACAATTGTTTTTCCGTTTCCTCCGCGAGGCGTTTCTGGTCGTCCGCCGTGAGAATTTTCCCGGTGACGGTCGAGGTCGTCTGCACGACCAGCCGTCCGACTTCGCGTTTCAGCGACGCGAGCATCTGCGCGCGTTCCTGCGCGGCGGCTTCGCGCGCCTTGATGACGATCTGTCCGGCTTCGGAGATTGCCTTCTGCGTCTCCTGTTCGCGCACGCGGGCGGCGGCCTGGCGCGCCTCGTCAATCAGCTTGTTCGCCTTGTCTCCGGCGTCGGCCAGGATTTTCTGGCGTTCGGCCTCGGTCTGCGCAACGTCGCTCTTGATTTTTTCCGCGTTGGCGAGTGCCTCGGCGATTTTGTCGCGGCGCGTCTGCAACATGCTGAAAATCGGCCCGTAGGCATATTTCCACAGCACGAAAAAGACGATGGAAAAACTAATCAGTTGCGCGAGAAAAATTCTCGGGTCGAGTCCTAGTTTGTCCATAACCGGGATTATTTATTGCCGACGACGAGCCACGCGATGACCGCCCAGCCTTCGGCGAGC
>CAYPTV010000669.1:0-1789 GCA_964413505.1 uncultured Bifidobacteriaceae bacterium
CGGCGCGACCAGGTCTTGATCGGCGTCTTCTGGTTCGAGGCCTTCGCCTTCTGGATTTTGTCCAGCAGGCTGAAATCTACAAACGGACCTTTTTTAATCGAACGTCCCATAATTATTTATTCTTCATCGGCAGGCCGTTGCGCTGGACAACGATGAAACGGTTTGAGGTTTTGTATTTCGCGCGCGTCTTGCCGCCCTTGGCGACAAAGCCCCAAGGCGACATCAACTGCTGCCAGCCGCCGCCACCCTTGGATTTGCCCTGGCCGCCGCCGTTCGGATGATCCACCGGATTCCGCGCCATGCCACGCGTGATGCCGCGATGACCGCGATGACGTGTGCGACCCGCCTTGCCCAAAATGATGTTCTCGTGCTCTGTGTTGCCGATCTGGCCGATCGTCGCATAGCACTCCTCGCTCACCTTGCGGATTTCGCCGGAAGGCAGGCGGATTTGCGCATACCCATCGTCGCGCGACATCAACGTCGCCGAACCACCCGCCGAGCGAACCATCTGTCCGCCGCGACCGGGGGTGATTTCAATGTTGTGGATCGCCGCGCTGACGGGAATCGCCTTGAGCGGAAGCGCGTTGCCGACTTCAGGAGGAGCCGAGGGACCGCTGGAAATTTTCTTGCCGACAACCACGCCGACCGGCGCGATAATGTAACGCTTCTCACCGTCCGTGTAATCCAGCAGCGCCAGACGCGCCGAACGCATCGGATCATATTCAATCGCCGAGACCGTGGACTCAATGCCGTGCTTGTTGCGCTTGAAATCCACCATGCGGATCTTCTGCTTGTGTCCGCCGCCGATGCCGCGCGCGGTCACGCGTCCGTAGTGGTTGCGGCCACCGGACTTTTTGCGCGTGACGACCAGCGACTTCTCCGGCGTCGTCTTCGTGATGTCGCTAAAGTCCGCGATTGTGATGTATCGCGTGGACGGCGTTAGCGGTCTAAAATGTTTAACGGGCATAAATGCAAAAGTTTTTTATCAGCAACTTCGAAGTCGGCAAGCCATCAATCCTGTTTCTGTGGGAAATCAGTTATCGGTCTGCAAACATGCTGTCCTGCCAGCCTTGCGGGTGACGAGGAGCGCGTAAAATATCAGATGCAAAATAGAACGCAAGAGCTTTTTTGAAGAATTTCAGGTTGTCTTCCCGGCTAGAAAATCCCGTTGGGATTGCCATTTCAATGCCGGAACTGCAATTGCTTGCTGACCTTCGCCAGTTGCTTTTCCATGTCGCCCTTGTGCGCCAGCGGGTCGGCGTCCGTGCCCCAGAGCTTTTTCACCATCTCGCGCTGCGGCACGAACGGACATTTCGCCTTGGGATTTTTGTGCGTGTCATCCAGATGTTGAAGCGCAAGCTGTGCGCCGGTCATCAACGAACTGATTTTGCATTTTTCCCGCAGATATTTCTCGGCCGCATCCAGCGCCCCCCATCGTTCCGCGCCGGTGCGGCCCCACAACGTCGGTTGCGTGTCCAGCCGCGACAGGCTCCACATCGCGATGCGGATCTGCCGCACCGGTTTCCCCCGCCCTTCCATGACGCCGCGAAAAATTTCCTCCAGCGCCGCGTTGATGACGGAGTTCTGAAACTGCGGATGATGAAAACGATGAGACCCGCCGGCCTCGCTGAAATCCTCAAAGCGGATCGTCAAGCTCATCTCGCGCGCCTGTAGTTGCTCGCGACGCAACTGGCCGGTCAGCCGCGTCGCTTCGCTCAAGGCGAACGTCAGCGCCGCCTCGTAATCCGGCTCGTCGCAAGGCAGCGTCGTGTTGCTGGAAATCGTCGTG
>CAYPTV010000670.1:0-1789 GCA_964413505.1 uncultured Bifidobacteriaceae bacterium
TCCCTCCTTCACTCCCTCCACCCTTCCTCCTTTCCTCACTCCTCCTCCCTCCCTACCTACCTACCTCTCTCCCTCTTCCGATACTTCGGTTTATTCAGGCGATGCGATGACGTCATAGATCATGCGTTATTTATTTATTAGCACCAAACGTTGATTACACTTTTCCTCGAATACGGCTTAACCGATCATGATGAAACTTTCGGGGAATTTGGAGGATGGCCCCCTGGGGGGAAATATTCACGATGCGATGACGTAATAGATCACACGGTATATTTATTAGGATGATTATTATTATCACCAAAACGTAGATTGCACTTTTCTCGAAGACGGCTTAACCGATGACGATGAATCTTTCAGAGATTTGGAGTATGGTATCATGGGTGCGAATATCTGTGATGCGATGACGCCATTGATCGTACGCTTTATTTACTTATTAGTATTATAATAATCGAAACGCTTATGGTCACCTTGAACAGGCCTTTTAGGCTGTTTCGTTGACGCGACGTCATCAGATCGGCGTCATGATAACAATATCAATAATGGATGGGCTTGCTTGCGCGTGATTATTACTATTATCACCAAAACGTAGATTTCACTTTTCTCGAAAACGGCTTAACCGATTACGATGAAACTTTCAGAGATTATGGAGTATGGATTCATGGGGGCGAACAGCTGTGATGCGATGACGTCATAGATCATACGGTATATTTATTGGTATTATTATAACCGAAACGCTGATGGTCACCTTGAATAGGCCTATTAGGCTGTTTCATTGAAGCTACGTCATCAGATCGGAGTCATGACAACAATATCAGTAATATATTGGGTTGGCTTGATTGCGCGAAAATGGCGAGCTGAGTATTGTTGCCTCAGTGTCAACAGTCATTACCAAGAGCTAATAGCAAAATGTGTTTGAAGTTTTAATGAATGGTTATTAAAGCAGCTCATTTTCACACTCGGGCATTAACCCACATCAGAAAAAGTGTGCCAGAGAACGTGGCTCTGTCTGTTGCAACCTCAATGATCAGCGCTCGACTCGACTATTGCAATTCAATTATGTACGGCACGTCAAAATCAAACACCCAGAAATGGCAGCGCGTCCAGAACTCTCTGGCACGATTATTCACCTGAACAATGCGAACAGAGCATATAATACCGGTTCTCGCAGGACTCCACTGGCTGCAGTTAGCCTCGCGAATTGAGTATAAGGTTGCTTGATGACTTTTAAAGTTGTCATTACTCAACAGCCGGGTTATCTTCACGATCTGATAAAATTCCACCATCCGGCAAGACAGCTCAGATCCAGTAGCAGAGTCAACTCGCTTCACATCGACATATCTAAGACGGTATTCGCGACTAGAGCTTTCGTCATGCCTCACCAACTGTTTGGAACGCTCTCCCATCTGAATTGACAAGTGAACTCTGACCTCAATCAACAGTTTCAAGACTGGACTAAAAACATATCTTTTACGTAAGGCATTCCGTGAGTGACCGCCGTGGCCGGTCCGCAACTGCGATTCGTTAACATTACGTTATTGCTGCATAGTGTTCTCGACATACGTTGCGTCACCAACTGCGTAATAATAATAATAATTATAAGTAGACCTATGACTTTTATTACTAATCTCCCCCAAATTTTTTAGGGATAGGAAAATGGAACATTACTATCAACCTACATCTACTAAAATTCCATATTATCATATTAGTTCATATTACAATTTTACTGTATAAATTTAACATAACATCATCCGAATCGTGCCTGCTGGGGAGGTGTCACCACAACATTTAA
>CAYPTV010000671.1:0-1788 GCA_964413505.1 uncultured Bifidobacteriaceae bacterium
CCGTCCTTGTCCTTGTAAGACAAACCGGCGATGGTCGCGAGGTCGCGGTCTTCGGCGACTTCCTTGCAGGTGAAATCAAATTCCTTGCGGCCCACCCAGTCAATCGCGGACGACGCCTTCAGCGTTTCCGTCGGCAAAACCATCGTGTGCGCGCCGACGAAGCCGATCTTGGTGTCGGGCTTCTGCGCCTTGATGGCCTCGGCGACCTTGCAATCGTTCTTCAGCGACGGCGTGGAGGTGTTGATGATGACGTGATTGAAATCCTTCGCGATGGCGAGGCACTTGGCCACGTCAATGTCATGCGGCGGGCAGTCGAGCAGCTTGCTGTCCGGCACGAGCGCGGCCGGTTGGGCGAGCCAGGTCGGATACCAATAGCTGGTGACTTCGCGCCGCGCCTGGTAACGCGCGCCCGCGCCGCCGTCGAAACCGTCAAACGACGGAGGTGAAAGGAATAATGTTTTGCTCATTTAATTTCTAAATTAGGAACGGCGAAAATATTATTCCGCCTTTTTCGCGTCTTTGATTTTCGCCAGCAACTCATCCCGTTCGGACGTGTCGGTTGTGCCGCAGGAACTGCCGACGTGCGACGCGTGATCGTGATGAACTTCGTTTGCAAATGCGCCGCGCGCACCGGCGGCGGGTGAATTGATCGCGGCCTTCGCCTCGGCCAAGTGACCTTTGCCTATGGTCGTGCCGTTGAAAGCTCGCATCGCCAGTTCCGGCGAGGAGGGATACGGCCTGGGTTTCGATCCGAAATTGTATTTGATGTTTTTCCAGTTGTCGCCGGACTGGTAATTCGTGCCGAGCGCGCCGCTGGGGTCGTAGCCGCAATGCACCATGCAATGCTCGCAACGCGGGTCGCGCGCGACGCCGTTCACGACGCCGTATTTTTCCCACTGCACTTTCGTGAGCATTTCCTGATAACCGGGATAATGGCCGTCGGTCATCAGGTAGCACGGCGCCTTCCAGCCTTTGACGTTGAACGTCGGGATCGCCCACGCGGTGCATGTCAATTCGCGTTTGCCGGCAAGGAATTCCTGATAGACCGGCGTGCCGAAAATCGTGAACGCCTTGCCCCAATCCTGAATCTTCGCAAATTTCTGCCGCGTCATGTCGCGGGTGAGGAAAAACTGCTTCGGGTCCTTGCCGAGGCGCGAAACCATGTCCTTCTTCGCCGCATCGTAATCGTATCCGGGCGAAATCGTGTGGCCGTCCACTTCGAGCGAAGAGAGATACTTGAACATGTCCTCGATTTCCTGCACGTCGGTTTCGCGATAAACCGTTGTGTTCGTCGCGACTTGATAGCCGATGATTTTCGCCATCTTGATCGCCTCGACGCATTCCTTGAACACGCCTTCGCGCTCGACGATAAGGTCGTGCGTGAATTCCAAACCGTCCACGTGGACGTTCCAATACATCCATTTGGTTGGACGAATCACAACTTTCTTCTTCGCCGCGTCGTCGGATTTGCGGATGACTTCAGCTTCCTTTTCGGTGATCAGTTTGCCGTCCAGCAGTTTTTTCAGCTTCGTCTCCAGCGCCGGAGAATAAACCGCCGCCAGATAATCGCGCATTTTTTTGCGCATGAACATGCCGTTCGTGCAGATGTAGAGCACGCGGCCCTGTTCGAGCAGACCGGCGATAAGTTCCTCGATCTTCGGATAAATCAGCGGTTCGCCGCCGCAGATGGAAACCATCGGCGCATCGCATTCCACGGCCGCTTGCAGGCATTGCTCTAGCGGCACCATGTCCTTGAGCGACGTGGAGTATTCGCGGATGCGCCCGCAG
>CAYPTV010000672.1:0-1788 GCA_964413505.1 uncultured Bifidobacteriaceae bacterium
CTCCGCGACCCGCACCTCGAGGTGATGGCACACCATTTTTTAAGGTGGAGTCTGCCATCAAACTCATGCCGAAACTCCTCGACGACACGCAAATAGATATTTACCTGGTTACGTTCGAGAAGCTCGCAGAGCTACACTCATGGCCTAAGCTGCACTGGTCCGCTATGTTACAATCACAGTTGCGGGGTAAGGGGTTAAAGGTCTTTTCCGAGCTTACTACAGCTCAATGTCGGGATTACGACCAGTTAAAAGCCGCTTTACTTACCGCGTACGAGTTAGCGCCGAATTTGTACCGACGTAAATTCCGTAGCCTGTCGAAACAAGCAACGGAAAGTTATTCTGATTTTGCGTTTAAACAGATTAACTTGTGCAAACGTTGGCTGCAAAGCGTGAATGCGTGGGACACTATCGAAGAACTACGCCAGGCAATCCTGATGGAACAATTCTTGGAGTCATGTCCGATTGAACTCACCGTGTGGTTAATCGACAGATCGCCGACGTCACTTTCTCAGATGGCTCGATTCGCAGATCAATACGTAAGCCTGAGAAAGTCGTTTGTACCATCTAATGGAACCGAGTTTTCAAAACCAGCAGACAGTGCCGTTATGACCAGTTTTAAATCCATGTGGTCACCCAAACCACTTAGAAAACGGTATGGTAAAACGCCAACGGCGGTGTCACCAGCCGCACCACCCGTGATAAAACCAGCTATTATTACTCCAGCTAAAACTGCGTTTACATCAACAGCGAAAACCACCGTAAAACCCGTGTGTTACTATTGCAAGCTTCCAAATCATCGGATAGCGGAATGCCATAAACGGATGCGTGATGAGTCTAAGAATACTCTGGTAAAAGACTCCATGCTGATTGCTTCACATAGCGCGATTCCGTTTCACACCGGCGTAACTGCGTTGCCGGAGGGTTGTACGAAGGTGGGGGATTCTTTACAGAATACTGTTGCGTTGCCAGTTTTACCGGTTAACCCATTGTTTGCACCGTTTTGCAAGCCGGGTTTGGTTTTGTCAGCGGATGGTTGTGAATACCCAATTCACGTTTTACGAGACACAGCAGCTTTACAATCCGTCATCTTATCGTCGTCAATACCGACGACTGGGTATGCTCACACAGGCGATATTCGGTTACTTCGCGGCATAACGAATACCGTAATCGAAGTTCCGCTAGTTAGCATACACCTTAAAACTGATGGTATTGATCAGACTGTGTTAGTTGGTTTAATTGAACAATTACCAGAGGGCGTCGACTTCCTACTCGGGAACGATCTGTGGTTTATGTCACATCCGTTGCCCGAAAGTAACGAATACATTGCCGTCGTTACTCGGTCGGTTAGTGCATCCCTAAAATCGGTCGACGGCCCACAGGTGCCAATAACACAGTCGGACAGCGCGTCGGTGCACGATTCAGTGGTGGCGTCCGATATTTCACGACACTATGGCGATCTAGATCTCAACGCAGTCCAGTCTTCTGATGACTTTGTGCAGCTACAGAAAGCTGACATTGGGCTGCAAGCGTTGTCGAGATCAGTGGAGGATCCGCCATTTCCAGTTGGAAAATCTTTTTTCTTTCTACAGAAAGGGGCGCTGATGCACCATTCAGCAGCGACTAAAAAGTTGCCTGAAGCCGAACAGCTAGTGATACCCACGGCGTTGCGGAATAAAATGTTGCATCTGGCACACGATATTCCGGCAGCCGGTCATCTTGGGTTTGCTAAAACTCAAGCACGAATGTGGAACCACGTGTATTGGCCACACATTTGGAAAGACACGTTAG
>CAYPTV010000673.1:0-1785 GCA_964413505.1 uncultured Bifidobacteriaceae bacterium
AGGTTGCCGGGTAGATAATGCTGGTTCTATGTGACTAAGGCGCTAGCGTTAAATATAAGCAAGTAAGTTGCACAGTATGTCGATTGGTCTACGATTGTTTTTTGATGTGTGTTAACTCGCGTAGTTAAGAAACGTGTATTTTGTGTTATTTCTTGTATACCGCTGGCCATCCTTGGTCACTTGAGCCGGTTGTTTTACCTGGCACGTACGTTTGTATAGCTCAGTTTGAGCAAACACCGAGTGTAGACGCTAATGACCTATTTTGTGTTGAAGCGTCGTTAAACAGTCAATCAATCAATCAATCAATCAAGCACCGCGCTATCAAATCTGGTATGTCCTCTAGGGTTCCTATCGTCTGGCATTGGTCTGTCGCAATATCGCAGGGCCTTCTCCGACAATATCGCGATATCGTAATAAATCTACCACAAGGCCATTGGGGGTCCATTGGCATTCACGGCGGGTGTCGGACGCATTTAGCCACGAGGCTTATTGCAATACCACAAACACGCATGTATAAAGCGGACAGATGAATGGACGAACACACAGATTCAACCAGACGGAGACCATGAGAGAAAGTGAGAGTGTGAACCACTGACTCCGCTATGTGAACGCACTATGCACTACGCTAGTCCGCCCAGGCCTCGGCGAATATCTTTGAACTCGCCGCCGGGTTGTTTCAAGACTGTATTATGGTAGACCTACAATAAAATAGCAGCACTGAGAGTAGATCACGGTCCGTAGTGGCTGGCGCACAACATGCAGTGCACCCGACGACTACGGGGGGAAGGGAGAGGTGAGGGCGGGGCAAATCAGACGGGAGGATGAAATTATTGCATAAGGATTTCACTAGCCATCGTTGTTAACAGGCAACACAATGACGACGAAAGAGAGAGAGAGAGAGATAGCTACTCTATAGACCGGACGGGACCCCGTTCAGTAAACTGAAGGCATGTGAGCGATGTCCACCCAATCTATCTCTGAACTCGCCGCTGGAAGTTTCAAGGCTGCATTATTCTACAATAAGTTAGGTTTTTACAGCAGCACAGCGACAGGTTAACAACGCGATAATGTGATTATTTACTATAGCAGGCAATAGGCATGGCCCTATTGTGACATATAGAGTAGGTCTGGTGTCCCAGTTTTCTTCATTTGAAGTTGGAGCTTGCCTACGAAGTGGATTGTTGCATTCAATCAACAATTTGGTCTTTGATTTGCCGTTCATTGATCGCTGCAGCCAGTATTTTCGGTCGCCATCACAATGGAGATAGACGGCTATGTAGGCCTAGCCATAGACTACTTAATTAGCCGCGGCCATTAAGTAGTCCTTGGCCTAGCCCATCTGGCTGCGGCGACAGTACACCGGCGTGAATAGCCAGTCAGTTGTTTGTCAAACGGTGTTGGATGCGCATGGGTGTGGGATTCGGCGGTCTCTGCATGCGCTGTTGTGTCGTAACTCAAGACACCCCCACGCGGCGATATACGACACCACTTACAACCGTTGGGCCCGCTATCAGCGGCGCAATCAAAGTGACTTGGCGATGCATTCAAATGTGACATAATTAGGCTGTGTTTGATGTGTCGTTCAATTGTACTCCAGTGGCGTTCGGCGGACCGTGTTACGCTAAAAGACAAGCGTAATACAAACACGCAGATATCGGTCCCCCAACCCCAAAACTTGCAAGGCGCCTTGCTCCTAAATGAAGCAAGATAGCCTATCTGTGTCAATATACAAATTTTGCCCATTGTGATGGGCTTTCACTGGGTGCCACACTTGACCTCCTAGTT
>CAYPTV010000674.1:0-1780 GCA_964413505.1 uncultured Bifidobacteriaceae bacterium
CTGCCGTGCCAGTGCCACGATCTCCGCGCGTTTCTCCACCCCGGTGCAACCCGCACCACAACTTCCTGTCACCGCGTCGCGCCGACTGGATTGCACACCGCGACACCATTTCTACACACCGCGACACCATTTCCACACACCGTGAATTCATTTCCACACACCGTGAATTCATTTCCACACACCGTGAATTCATTTCCACACGCGGGGAAATCATTTCCACACACCGAAAAATCATTTTTACACGCCGGAAAACCGTCCGGCGGCACCATTTTGGCCCAATTACAGGCCAAAAACGGCCAAAACCGCGTGTTTTGCCGTTCCAACCATAACTACTAAGACAAAGGAACAACAATGAAAGGAAATTACGTTGAAGGTAATGATCACGACTTCTCGGCTCAATTGATCACCTTCAAGGAGGAAATCGGCTCCTACGTGGCCGTCCTCAAGCTCACGCCCGACCAGGTGAGCGGACAGGCGGCGGACGCGGATTATTTTGAATATTGCCTCAAATGCCTGGACATACTTCAAAAGGCCGCCACGCAGGCCACCACATGGAAGGACATCATGCGCGGCGGCGGCACGCCCCCGCCCACCGGCGCGCCCGCAGCCCCGGTGTTGCCCGCGTCCGTGCCCGCCGTGGCGCCCGGCATCGAGGCGCGTTTCCGCGCGCTCGTCAAGCTCATCAAGGCAAATCCCGCCTACAACACCGCCATGGGACAGGCGCTGGGCATTGAAGGCCCGCAACAGACCCCGCCCGACCTGACCACCATCCAGCCGGAGATTGACGTCTATATCAACGGCGCGAACGTGTTCGTGGACTGGAACTGGGGCGGCTACGTCAATTACCTGGACATGTGCGAGATCCAGGTGGATCGCGGCGACGGCAAGGGTTTTGTGGCGCTGGCCTTTGACACCACACCCGGCTACACCGACCCCGCGCCGATTCCCGCCGCGCCCGTCAAATGGACCTACCGCGCCATCTACCGCGTGAACGACGCCCAGGTGGGCCTCTGGAGCAAGCTCGTCAGCCTCATCGTGGGCGGATGAAAGGAAATCCTCCTCATCCTCATGCTCGTCCTCAAAATGAATCAGGAGGGCGAGGATGAGGAAGACGGGGAGGATGATTGCACGTCGGGGCGCACTCCGCAAGGAGCAGCGCAGCGCGATGTCCCTGCCAAAAAACGCAAAGCGGCCTCCGGCCTGTCGCGTCGAAGTGAAAGACGCAGACGGAAAACGGAGGCCGCTTTTTTTGTGAAATGAACGAACTGGATTCATTTCTGGTCAGAGTTACAATGATTCCATGAAATCCAAACTCCTCCTCTGCCTCGCGCTCGTTTTGAGCGGCACATTTTTTGCAACTTTTGCCGGCGCGCAAACCAACCTCGCATTTTCCGGCGCGGACGGCTTCGGCCAGTTCGCCAGCGGCGGGCGCGGCGGTGAAATTTTTCACGTCACCAGGCTGGACGATTCCGGCCCCGGCTCATTTCGCGAGGCCGTCAGCAAGCCCAACCGCATCGTCGTCTTCGATGTCGGCGGAGTCATCCGCCTGAAATCCAACGTCGCCGTCAACAGCCACATCACCCTCGACGGCTCGACGGCTCCCGGCGAAGGCATCACCCTTTATGGACGCTCCACCTCCTTCAGCGATCAACACGATGTCATCGTCCGCTACATGCGTTTCCGCGAAGGCATCGCCGGCGACAAGGGCAAATGCGCCGTCAATCTCTCCGGCGGCGGCGACATGATTTTTGACCATTGCAGCATCGAATGGGGACGCTGG
>CAYPTV010000675.1:0-1778 GCA_964413505.1 uncultured Bifidobacteriaceae bacterium
GTTTCCGAAACGGCTTCTTCCGCTTTCACTAGCGGTGCGGTCGCGGTTTTTGTTTCCGCCTCGTCAGTCTTATGGAATTTCACGCTGATGATCTTGCTCACACCGTGTTCCTCCATTGTCACGCCGTAAAGCACGTCCGCCATTCCGATGGTGCGCTTGTTGTGCGTGATGATGATGAACTGCGACTGCGAAATGAAGCGCTGCAGCACGCGCACGAAGCGGTTGATGTTCGATTCGTCCAGGGGCGCGTCCAGCTCGTCCAGCACGCAGAACGGACTCGGCTTGACCTGATAAATCGAGAACAGCAGCGACACGGCCACCATCGTCTGCTCGCCGCCGGACAACAATGAAATGCTTTGCAATTGTTTTCCGGGCGGGCGCGCGACGATTTCAATACCGCTTTCTAAAACGTCGTTTTCATCCGATAAAATCAAGTCCGCCTTGCCGCCGCCGAAAACATCGGTGAACATCGCGCGGAAATTCTCGCGGATTTGCTCGAACGTCGCCGCGAACATTTCGCGCGTCTGCGTGTTGATGCGGTTGATGACTTCGAGCAACTGTGTCTTGGCGTTGACCAGATCGTCGTGCTGCGTGGTAAGAAATTGATGCCGCTGCTCGGTTTCCTCGTATTCCTCAATCGCCACAAGATTCACCGGGCCGATTTCGTCGAGCCGCTTTTGCAAAGCTTCAATCTGCTGTCCGACCGCGTTCCAATCCGTCGCCGCGCCGCTCGCCGCCATTTCTTCGGGCGTCAATGTTTGCACTTTCGCCGGGCCTTCGTCGGCGTAGGTGATGGTGATGCACTCGCTGCGGACATCGTCCAGATTGACGTGATACTTCTGCTGGATTTTCTCGCGCAGGTTTTGAACGGACATGTTTTTCTGCGCCAATTCCACTTCAATTCCGCCGCGCTGGTTTTGCAGTTCCGTCAAACGGCTGCGCTGTGAACGCAAGTTTTCGTCGCGCGCAGCAATTTCCGTCTCCTGCGAATTCTTTTGCGCCAGCAATTCCGCCGCCTGCGCGTTCACCTGTTCGCGTTGGTGCGCGATAGTTTCAATCTTGCCGCGCGACTCCAAAATTTCCGATTCCGCCTGCTCCTTGCGCGAAATGAACGACGAGCACTCGCTTTTACGCTGCTCGATGACTTGCGTGAGTTCGCGGATGCGCTGTGTCAACGATTGCATCTGCTGGCGGAACGATGCGGCAAGCTGCTCGTCCGACGCGAGCGCGATTTTGCTTTCGGTCAACGCGGCGTTTGCAGTGTCGCGCTGCTGCCGCAAATTTTCCAGCTCGTTGGTGAGCGCGGCGACTGCTTCCGTCGCTGCGCGTTCGCGAGTTTCCAAATCATTCAGTTGCGTGGTGAGCGTGTTGCGTTTCTGAATCCCTTCCTGTTCCTGCACCGCGAGGCTCTGGACTTCAAAAACGACCGTGTCAATTTTCTGGTGCAACAGCCGGTTGGAATTTTGAAGTGCATTGAACTCGCCTTCGCGCGTGGCAATGGCGACTTCCTGTTCGCGTAATTCCGTTTGCGCCTGTTGTAAACTGGCTTGAAGTTCAGTCTGCTCGCCCAGCAACACGCCGCGCTTGCGGCTCGCCTCGGCAACGCGGTTTTGGATCATCGTCAAATCATTTTGCAATTCCGTGATTTGATTTTTGCGGCCAAGAATCGAGGCTGGCGCTTTCGGATTTCCGTGGCCGTTCAGATAACCGCCGGTGTAGATCCCGTGACGGCTCAACAAATCACCCTTGATTGTGACGAAATCGCAGCCCGCGTGGCC
>CAYPTV010000676.1:0-1768 GCA_964413505.1 uncultured Bifidobacteriaceae bacterium
AACAACGGCTCGATAGTAGCCTTGCAGAGCAAATCCTTCAAGGTTTGTAACGCCCTCCGAGCAACTGGGTCAGGCGTGACGCGCTCCGGCGTGCGCTTACTCGTTAAATCCGTTAGTGGCTTAGCATCCATTTAATACTTAGGAATATACTCTCTAAAGAACGAGAAGAATCCTAACAACTGGCGCACTTGCTTCTTAGTCTCGGGCTCCCTCAGTCCTTGTACTTTGTCAGTCTTGGCCGGGTCGACTCGTCGTTCCCCGGATCCAATTAAGTGACCTATGTATTTTAACTGGGGTTTCGCAAACTCACACTTTTTAATGCCGAGCGTAAACCCTGCTCGCTGCATCACACATAAGTAAGCCCTCACGTCAACTAAGTGCTGCTGCCAATTATCGGAATGCACGGCCATGTCATCTATGTAGGCTTTAGTACAATAATGGACAGGCTCTAAGACTTGATGCAATGCACGTACGAAGGTAGTTCCAGAATTACGCATTCCGAACGGGGTCCTGAGCCACTGAAACTGTCCTTTGTCACACACAAAACTAGTCAACCACCGGTCAGACTCTTGAACTAATGTCTGATGATAACCGGAGTTGGCATCAAACACCGAAATATATCTGGACTGGCCAACCGTCTGTATTAATTCGCCTATGTCCCCGATATTCGAGACAGTTGGAACGGTGAACTTGTTTACGTAGCGATAGTCGACCGCTAGGCGGAGCTTTCGCACGCCATTCGCGTCGGGCGCTTTTAGAACACTAACCAGGGGAGAAGCCTGCGGTGACGTGCTCGGTTCAATGAACCCACGCTGCAGCAACTCCGACACCTGTTCATTAACCTGGTCTTGATAATGATAGGGGACTCGATACGCGCGTAAACGCCGCGGCGTATACCCAGGCAACAAGTCAACGGTATGTTGGACTAAAGTACACAGTCCGGGTCGGTCACTAAACACACTAGGAAAGTCGTCCAATATTGCCAGTAGCTGTCGAGACTGCATGCTATCAAGATGCATTAACTTTTCGCGTGCTATTGATTTACTCGGCAACGCTTGGGTATTTTCATAGTTATCAGGCTCTAAGACAACGACCTTTCCAAAATCCACATCATTCTCAAAAATGACGCTACAGTTAGTTACACTAGCGACAGGGTCATTGCCTACATCACACGGAACGGAGTCTGTTTGCATGTTTCCAATACGTGTAGTAAAGGGGCGTAAGTTGTTAACATGCCGATGATAACGCCCTCCATCATATTCAACCATGTAAGTATAGGGAGAATACACCTCGATGATGGTGGCCGGCCCCTTCCAACGAGAGAAGACAGAACTAGCAGTGCTATCCTTTTGCCGTATTAAACATTTATCGCCAACTAGGAACTGCTTCTGCCGCGTGCGTAAATTATAATGCTTTACATGCCGTTCTTGCTCGGCGGCTGCATGCTCAGAAGCAAAATCCTGTGCGGTTTGTAGGCGGTCTAATAGCTTCTCTAGATACCCAGAGACATCTCCGCCCGTCCCAGAATCAGGCATAGGTCGCTGACCTAGCCACGTTTCACGCAATATAGCCAGTGGGCCACGCGGCATAGTACCGAATACTAGTAGGTGGGGAGGCACGTGGGTGGTCCCGTTGGCTGTCTCGCGGACCGCCCACAGACAAGTGCCAACAACACGATGCCACGAGCGTGGTTTGTCTCTTGCGAGCGTTGAAGTTAAATTCTTCAGGGAACCCAACGTACGCTCAGTGATGGCATTTCCTTCAGGGT